>PNKF01000303.1 GCA_013822285.1 Gemmatimonas sp. | reverse complement strand
CGCACCGTTCTCCCGGCAGCCGGCGCTCACGCCAGCCACCACGCCCTCGACCACACTGGGAATCAGCTTGCCGAAGGCGACGTAATCGAGAAAGAACAGCGGCTTGGCCCCCTGCACGAGGATGTCATTGACGCAGTGGTTGACCAAGCAGTGGCCGATGGTGTCGTGCCGATCCGCCTCGATCGCCGTCTTGATCTTCGTGCCGACGCCGTCGGCGCTGGCGACGAGCAGCGGCTTCTTGGCGCCCTCGGGCACGCGGAACATGCCGCCGAAGCCACCGAAAGCCCCGCGCGCACCGGCCGTGAAGGTGCTCTCGACCAGCTTCTTGATACGATGCTTGGAGTCGTCCGCGGCGTCGATGTCGACGCCGGCGCTCGCATAGGTCAGCTTCTCGTTGGCGCTCACGCGTTCAGCGCCCGGTCGAAGGTCACGAGCTGATGGAAGTCCGCGACACGACGTTCGATGTCCTCACGCGAGACTTCGAGCAGGCGCTTGAGCGAGAAGCCCTCGACGACGAAGGAGCCCATGGCCGAGCCGACGATGACCGCGCGGCGCATGTTCGCCTCGCTGAGGTCGCCCGTGCGCGCCAGCCAGCCCATGAAGCCGCCAGCGAAGGAATCGCCCGCGCCCGTCGGGTCGAACACGCTCTCGAGCGGATAGGCCGGTGCGTGGAAGATGGTGTTCTTCGTGAACATGAACGCGCCGTGCTCGCCCTTCTTGATGAGCACCGTCTTGGGGCCGCGGTCGAGGATCCACTTCGCGGCGTGCACGAGGTTGGCCTTCTCCGTGAGCTGACGGGCCTCGCCGTCGTTCAGCGTGATCAGGTCCACCTTGCCGATGAGCTCGAGCAGGTCGGGGCGTCGCGACTCGATCCAGAAGTTCATGGTGTCGCAGGCGACGAGCTTGGGGCGCTCGACCTGACCGAGCACCTCGAGCTGCAGGCGCGGATCGATGTTCGCGAGGAACACGTACTCGGCCGAGCGGAACTGCGCGGGGATCTTCGGACGGAAATGCGAGAACACGCCCAGGCGGGTCTCGAGCGTCTCGGCCGAGTTGAGGTCGTGGCGGTAGCGGCCGCGCCAGCGGAAGGACTCGCCTTCGGCGGTCTCGAGGCCGGTGAAGTCGATGCCGCGGGCCTTCAGCGGCTCGAGCTTCTCCATCGGGTAGTCGCTGCCGACGACGCCGACGAGCTGCACAGCGGTCTGGTGCGAGGCCGAGGCAGCGAAGTAGTTGGCGGAGCCACCGAGGACTTCATCGGCCTTGCCGAAAGGAGTCTCGACGGAATCGAGGGCGACGGAACCGACGACAAGCACGCTCATCTAGATCTCAGGGAGTGGAAAGGGCAACTGCGACTGCATTCACCACGAAGGCACGAAGGGAGTCGGGATGACCTGAAGCCCCGCAACCCTAAAGGACAAATGCTGTTGGGCGTCGCGGGACCTGATGCTGCAGCGGAGCCCTTCGTGCCTTCGTGGTGATTGCCGTTCAAGACTACGAGAAGAAACTACATCCGCTCCGGCGCCGCGATGCCGAGCAGGCCGAGCCCGTTGGCGATCGTGATGCGCACGGCCTTGGCGAGGGCGAGCCGGGCCTGCATGACCTCCGGCGCCTCCCCGAGGACGTGATGCTTGTGGTACCAGGTGTGCACGAGCCGCGCCGTTTCGAGCAGCCAGTTCGCGATGCGGTGCGGTTCGAGATTCTCGGCGGCGCCCGCCACGAAGGCCGGCCAGTCGAGAATGGCCTTCACGAGCTCGCGTTCTTCCGGCGTGTCGAGCACCGCCCAGTTCACGCCTTCCCCCGTGATGCTCGCCGCGTCGATCTCGCCGACGCGGAAGATGCCGCAGACGCGCGCGTGCGCCATCTGGATGTAGTAGACGGGATTCTCCTCGCTCTGCGAGCGCGCGAGATCCACATCGAACACCAGCTGGCTGTCGCCCTTCCGCATCAGGAAGAAGTAGCGCACCGCATCGCGGCCCACTTCGTCGATGAGGTCGCGCACGGTCACGTAGCTGCCGGCGCGCTTGGAGATCTTCACCTCTTCGCCGCTGCGCATCACCGTGACCATCTGGTGCAGCACGTACTCCGGGTAGCCCTGCGGGATGCCCATCTCCAGCGCCTGCAGACCCGCGCGCACTCGGGCCGTGGTGCCGTGATGATCGGCGCCCTGCACGTTGATGGCGCGCGTG
>PNKF01000302.1 GCA_013822285.1 Gemmatimonas sp. | reverse complement strand
TTGCTCCTCGCCCTGCTCAAGCAGGACGAGGGCATCGTCGTCCCGATCCTGCAGAAGCTTGGGGTGGCGATCCCGGCGCTGACGCAGGCCGTCGAACGCGAGATCGCACGCTATCCCAAGCAGTCGGACGCGCAGCCGTCGTTGGCCCGCGAGGTCAACGGGGTGCTCGATGCGGCCGAAGCCGAAGCCAAGAAGCTCGGTGACGAGTACATCTCCACCGAGCACCTGCTGCTCGGCCTCGCCACGGCGAAGGGGTCGGAAACGGCGACCCTGCTCAAGGCGCAGCGCGTCACGAAGGAAGGCCTCGAGGACGCACTGGAGAGTGTGCGCGGTGCGCACCGCGTGACGGACCAGACGCCCGAGAACCAGTACCAGGCGCTGCAGAAGTTCACGCGCGATCTCACCGAAGACGCCCGCAAGGGCAAGCTCGATCCCGTCATCGGGCGCGACGAAGAGGTCCGGCGTGTCATGCAGGTGCTCTCGCGCCGGACCAAGAACAACCCGGTGCTCATCGGCGAACCCGGCGTCGGCAAGACGGCCATCGCCGAGGGACTCGCACAGCGCATCGTGAATGGCGACGTGCCGGAGTCGCTGCGCAACAAGCGTCTCATTTCGCTGGATCTCGGGGCCTTGATCGCGGGCGCCAAGTTCCGCGGTGAGTTCGAGGAACGCCTCAAGGCGGTGCTGAAGGAGATCACGTCCAGCGAAGGCAAGTTCGTCGTGTTCATCGACGAGCTGCATACGCTGGTCGGCGCCGGCAAGGCCGAGGGGTCGATGGACGCTGGCAACATGCTCAAGCCCATGCTCGCGCGCGGGGAGCTGCGCGTCGTGGGCGCGACCACGCTCGACGAGTATCGCAAGCATGTCGAGAAGGATCCGGCGCTCGAGCGCCGCTTCCAGCCCGTGTTCGTGGGCGAACCGACGGTCGAGAGCACGATTGCGATCCTGCGCGGCCTCAAGGAGCGCTACGAGTCGCATCATGGCGTGCGCATCACGGACGGCGCGGTGGTCGCGGCCGCCACGCTCTCCAATCGCTACATCGGCGATCGCTTCCTGCCGGACAAGGCCATCGACCTCATGGACGAGGCCGCGTCGCGCATGCGCATCGAGATCGACTCGCTCCCGCAGGAGATCGACGAAGTCGAGCGTCGCGTGGTGCAGCTGGAAATCGAGCGCCAGGCCCTGTCCAAGGAGAAGGACGCGGCCAGCGTCGAGCGTCGGGGCGTCATCGAGCAGCAGCTCGCGCAGCTGAAGGAGCAGAGCGCCGGCATGAAGGCGCAGTGGCAGCTCGAGAAGGATGCCCTCGGCGAGGTCGGGCGCATCAAGACGAAGATTGACGAGTCGCGGACGCAGGTCGAGCAGGCCACGCGCAGTGGCGACCTGCAGAAGGCCGCCGAGATCCAGTACGGACAGATCCCGAAGCTCGAGGCGGAGCTGAAGCAGGTCGAGGCGCGGCTCGCCGAACAGGCGGGGAAGGCGCGCTACCTCAAGGAAGAAGTCACCGCCGACGACATCGCCGAGATCGTGGCGCGCTGGACGGGCATTCCCGTCACGCGCATGCTCGAGGGCGAGCGCGAGCGGCTGGCCAAGCTCGACCGAGAGCTCGCCAAGCGCGTGATCGGTCAGGACGAAGCCGTGCAAGCGGTGGCCAACGCCGTGCGCCGCTCGCGCGCCGGCCTGCAGGATCCCAATCGGCCGATCGGTTCGTTCATCTTCCTCGGCCCCACGGGCGTGGGCAAGACGGAGACGGCGCGCGCGCTGGCGGAGTTCCTGTTCGACGATGAGCACGCGATGGTGCGCATCGACATGTCGGAGTACATGGAGAAGCACGCCGTCTCGCGCTTGATCGGCGCGCCGCCGGGCTATGTGGGCTACGACGAAGGTGGCCAACTCACGGAGGCCGTGCGCCGACGTCCGTACAGCGTCGTGCTCTTCGACGAGATCGAGAAGGCGCATCCGGATGTGTTCAACATCCTGCTGCAGATCCTCGACGACGGTCGCCTCACGGATTCGCAGGGCCGCACCGTGGACTTCCGCAACGTCGTCATCATCATGACGAGCAACGTGGGGTCGAGCTGGATCCTCGAGAACGCCGGCGGCGACTGGGCGCTGGTCGAGACGCAGGTCACCACGGCGCTGCGCCAGCAGTTCAAGCCGGAGTTCCTGAACCGCGTGGACGACATCGT
>PNKF01000301.1 GCA_013822285.1 Gemmatimonas sp. | reverse complement strand
GCCTTCGACTCCTCGTAGGCCGCCTGGAACACCGTCGCGACCTCCTTGTCGAGCGCGTCCACCTGCGCGTCCGTCACCAGGCCTTCGCTCACCAGGCGCTTGCCGAACACCTGCCGTGGCGTCGGATGCACCTTCACCTTCTCGTACAGCTGCGGCTGCGTGTACGTCGGTTCGTCGCCCTCGTTGTGACCCCATCGACGATAGCCGACGAGGTCGACCAAGAAGTCCTTCTTGAAGCGCGTGCGATACGCCACCGCGATGCGCATCGCGATCACGCAGGCTTCCGCGTCGTCCGCGTTCACGTGGATGATCGGCATCTCGAAGCCCTTCGCGATGTCCGACGCATAGCGCGTCGAGCGCGAGTCGATGGGATCCGTCGTGAAGCCGATCTGGTTGTTGACGATGATGTGCAGCGTGCCGCCGACGCGGTACGCGCGCAGTCGCGAGAGGTTGAACGTCTCCGGCACGATGCCTTCGCCCGGGAACGCCGCATCGCCGTGGATGCACACCGGCACGACCTTCGCCTCATCGCGCTGGCTGCGATCCTGGGCATCGCGCTGCAGCGCGCGCGCCGCGCCCTGCAGCACCGGATTCACGATCTCCAGGTGGCTGGGGTTGGGCACCAGCGACAGCTTCACGCGCTTGCCGCCGATCGTCTTCTCGTTCTCGAAGCCCAGGTGGTACTTCACGTCACCCGTGGACGAATCCGCGAGGTGCCCGTGCTTACCCTGGAACTCGCCGAGGATGTGCGGCAGCGGCTTGCCCATCACGTGCCCGAGCACGCTGATGCGCCCGCGGTGCGCCATCGAGATCGCCACGTGCTCCGCCCCATGCGCCGCGCTCTCGCTGATCGCGGTGTCGAGCATCGGCACCAGCGCGTCCGTGCCCTCGATCGAAAAACGCTTGTAGCCCACGAAGGTGCGGCCGAGGAAGCGCTCGAAGCCATCCACCTCGGTGAGGCGCCGCAGCACCTGCTGCTTCTCCTCCACCGTGAGCGGCCGCGTCAGCTGCTCCTCCGTGAAGAGCTGGCGGAACCACGTGCGCTCCTCCTCGCTGCCGAGGTGCCCGACTTCCACGGCGAGATTGCGCGTGTAGCGCTTCTTCAAGCGCTCCGCGACGTCCTTCGCCGTCGCGAGATGCGGGAAGCCAAGCGCCGCGCCTGACACCAGCTCGAGATCCGCTTCCGTGATCCCATGGAACTCCGGCGTCAGCTCCGGCGCGCCCGGCGGCGCCGATCCGAGCGGATCGAGCTGCACGGCGAGGTGTCCGTACGAGCGGATGTTGGAGGTGTACCGCGACGCGGCCGCGACGATGCGCGCAAAGTCCTCGCCGCCGCCGGACGACGGGCCGCGGCCCATCGCCTCTTCGGCGAAGCGGAAGAACTGGCGCCACGATTCTTCGACCGAGGCGGGGTCTTGGGCGTACCGCTCGAACTGTTCGGCGGCGTAGGCGTCGTTGAAGACGCTGGCGATGGGGGGATTGTCCTGAGCCATGCCCGTAATCTAATGATTTCGCGGCCGGAATCCGTGGCCGCAGAACGCCCTGAATCAGCCGATCGCCGCCAGTCGATCGTGCACGATCAGCGCCGTCTGCGGCCGCGCATCGGCCTTCTTCGCCAGCATCTGCAGGATCAGCGCATCCAAGGCCGCCGGCAGCTCGGCGTTGTAGGCCCGCGGCGGCTCCGGCGAGTCCTCCAGCAGCCGCGCAATCAGCTGATACGGCGTCTCCGCCGTCAGCGGCGTCCGGCCCGTCACGCATTCGTACAGGACGGCGCCCATCGCATAGATGTCGGCACGGTGGTCCACCGGCTCGCCCGTCACCTGCTCGGGCGCCATGTACTCCGGCGTGCCGATGATCGCGCCCGCCTGCGTCACGCCGCTCTCCTGCGGCCGCGACACCAAGCGCGCGATGCCGAAGTCCATGACCTTCAGCACGCCATCGGGCTCGACGACCATGTTCTGCGGCTTGATGTCGCGATGGATGATGCCCTGCTCATGCGCAACCTCCAGCGCGCGCGCCAGCTGTTTGCCGACGCTCAGCGCCACCGCGAGCGGCAACTTGCCGCGCGAGCGGATCAGCTGCTTGAGCGAGGTGCCTTCCACGTACTCCATGGTGATGAAGTACAAGCCGTCGCGCTCGCCGATGTCGTGCGTGCGCACGACGTTGCGGTGCGAGATCTTCCGCGCGAG
>PNKF01000300.1 GCA_013822285.1 Gemmatimonas sp. | reverse complement strand
GAGCTGCTGATCGTGGTCGTGATTATCGGCATCCTTGCCGCCATCGCGATTCCGAAGTTCTCGAACACGAAGGAGAAGGCCTACGTCGCCGCCATGAAGGCCGACCTGCGTAACCTCGTGACCGCCGAAGAGGCGTACTTCTCCGACAACGCCGTCTACACGACGACGCTGAGCGCGGCGCAGTACCGCACCTCGACGGGCGTGACGAACCTGACCATCGCCACGGGCACGGGCTACTTCATCGCCACCGTCGACCACACCGCGACGGGTGTGTCGTGCACGATCGAAGTTGGTACGGGCACGCGCGACGGCGAGCCGGTTTGTGCGCCGTAAGCTGACTGCTTCTTGAGTCAAGCGGCGGGCCGGGGATCACTCCCCGGCCCGCCGTTTTTTCATCCCGCCCAGAACGATTCGATGCCGAAACGGGCGGGGCGCAGCGTGAGCTTCGCGCATGCTCCGCCGCGGTGTCTCCCTCGTCGAGGTCTTGGTCGCCTCCACCTTGCTTGCCATCGGCATCGGGGGCACCATGCACGCCTTGCTCGCAAGCGCCCGCCTGCGGCTCGATGCCGACCGCCGTGAGGCGATGGTCGGCTTGCTGCTCGACCGGCTCGCGTGGTTCGAGGCATCCGCCTGCGCGGGGGGCGACACGAGTGGCGTGACGACGCTCGCAGACGGGCCGGAGGCGCGCTGGCAGGTCCGCGCCGTCGGCGCCGTCCGCGTCCTGACGCTGGACGGCGCGCGGGTGATGCGTGCGGGTGCACCCCGCACGCGCATCATGACCAGCCGGCCATGCCTCTGAAGCGCGGTCACACGCTGGTCGAGGCGCTCTGCGCGCTCTCCCTGGGCACCGTGCTCGCGGCCGCCTGCGGCCTCGCACTCGGCGCGGCTCGCGCCGCCTTGGAACGCGCCGAGGCACGAGACATTGGCGGGAGGGCGGAACGCGAAGCGGTGGCGATCGTGCGGCGTGCGCTCGCCACTGGCGCAGCGGCCATCGCCCGAGGCGACACGGCGGTGGAACTCGACCTCCTGCTCGGCGTCAGCGTCGCCTGCGCGGTCGGTCCGCGCGAGCTGCTGCTGCCGTCGCCTCAGGGCTCTGCACTGACCGCGCTGCCGACGGCTCCGACCACCGACGACTTGGTGGCCATTCGTGGCTGGGCGACCCCGCATGCGGACTGGCAGTACGCGCTGGTGGACTCCGCTGGGCCACGGGCGGACCCTAGTCGCTGCACCCAAGCGGACGGCTGGCGAGCGGCCGCGGAGGCGCACACGCCGCTGCTGCGTGTCGTGCTGACCGACTCGCTGCCGGCCGATCTTGAGGAGGCAGCCGAGGTCCGCTTATATAGACGCGGGCGTTTCGTGCTCTACCACGCGGGTCGCGGGGACTGGATGCTGGGCTGGCGGCGCTGTCACCCGTGGACGGCAGCCTGCGGGCCGCTGCAGCCCGTGGCAGGCCCACTGCGCGCGGCCGGTGCCCATGGCTTTCGCGTCTGGTGGGCTGATCTGCCGGCGCGCTGGGAACTGCGCGCGCTGGGCGTCGGCGGCCGCGGGGCCAGCGCCACGGTGCCGCAGTGAGTGCCATGCGCCGGCCGGGGATCGCGCTCCCGATGGCCTTGCTTGTGCTCGTCGCGCTCGGCCTGTTGAGCTCGCTGGCACTCACCGATGCGCTCCAGTCCGCCCGCACGGCGACCTTGGCCGAGGACGAGGCCCGAGCGCGGGCCGCAGTACTGGACGCGCTCGCCGGCGCGTCCACGCCGCCGGATCTCCCCTGGCTCTGCCTCCAGCCGCCCGCGCAGCCCGTGATTGTCGTGGACTCCACACCCAGTGGGCAGCGTATCGAGCTTCGGTGGTGGGCGCTGCGCCCCGGGGTGATTCGCGTGGAGTTGACGGGATTCGGCCGCCATGGAGCGCGGCACCGGCGTGTCGGGTGGATGCGTCCGGACAGCCTCGACCCGACCCCCCTTCTGCCTGGCTGCCCGGCGGCGACCCGGCTGCTTCCCGCCGGCCCCGACTGGCTGGGCGGACATCCCGAAGGCTGAGGTCGGGCGGACCACAACGGCCGGCTCAGCCGTTACCTTGCGGCACGGCCGCTCGTGTTATTTCGCAAGACGTACGGCTAGGTCGCATTGACCCTGACCGGGGACGCCCGCAACTTTGGCGACCCGAGACTTTTCGTCCCTGCAGGCCACGGGAACCT
>PNKF01000299.1 GCA_013822285.1 Gemmatimonas sp. | reverse complement strand
TCCTTCCTCATCGAGCTTGCCCATGCCAGCGGCGATTTCATCCGTCCGCTCTTCGGCCGTCACGATGTCGCCGTGGAATTGAAGGGCGATCTCACGCCCGTGACGGCGGCCGACCGCGGCGCCGAGGAACTCCTGCGTCGCATGATCAAGGCGCGTTTCCCCGCGCACGGCATCCTCGGCGAGGAGTTTGGCCCGGAGAACATCGAGGCGGAATTCGTCTGGGTGCTCGATCCGGTCGACGGCACGAAGTCGTTCGTCACCGGCGTGCCGCTCTTCGGCACGCTGATCGCGCTGCTCCATCGGGGCGAACCCGTGCTCGGCTGCATCCACCAACCGATCCTGGGGCAACTGATGATAGGCGACGGCCAGACCACGACGCTGAACGGCGTGCCCGTGCGGTGCCGCGCCACTCGCGCCCTCGCCGACGCCACGCTGCTCACGTGCGATTGGGTCAGCCCGTCCATTCATCAAAGTGGCGTGGCGTTCGAGCGACTCTCGCGCACCGTCAAACTCGCGCGCACTTGGGGCGATTGCTACGGCTACCTGCTGCTCGCGAGCGGCTGGGCCGACATCGTGGTCGATCCGATCATGAATCCCTGGGACATCGCCGCACTGGTCCCCGTGGTGCGCGGCGCCGGCGGCGTCATCACCGATTGGCAAGGCGCCGCGGCCTACCCGGCGAATTCCACCATCGCCGCGGCCACGCCTGAGTTGCACGCGGCGACGCTGGCCTCCCTCCGGGCCTGAGCGCGACGCGCGTTCAGCGCTTTTTCTTCGCTGTCTTCGGCGACCACTCGGCCGTGATGCGCGAGCTGAAGCCGCCGCGCGCCTTCCAGTTGGCGATGATCGCGAGGCTGCGCGGCTTCAGCGCGGCGCCGAGGTCGTCGCAAATCTGGTTTGTCGCGGCCTCGAAGAAGATGCCTTCGTTGCGATACGCGTGGAAGTAGAGCTTGAGCGACTTCAGCTCCACGCAGGTCTTGTCGGCGACGTAGCGCACGGTGATGTCGGCGAAGTCCGGGTGGCCGGTCATCGGGCACACCGACGTGAACTCATGGTGCGTGTGCTCAATGAGAAAATCGCGGTGCGGCGCCGGATTCGGGAAAGTCTCGAGGATTTTCGGGTCAGCCATGATGGAAGAAAGGCTGAAGGACTGAAGGGCTGAAAGGATGAAAATCAAGCCGGCCGTCCCGTCCGCCATCACCATGCGCCGACCTAGCGAAGCGTGCGCGTGCTGCTGCCTCCGTTGCCTTTCCGGGCTCCGCCTTCAGCCTTTCAGCTTTTCAGCCCTTCAGCCCTTCAGCCCTTCAGTCCGTCAGCCCTTCAGTCCTTCAGCCCTTCTTCCTGAAACGCCGGCAGCGTGGCATCGACCACCTCTTGCAGGCGCTTGAGGGCCGCGGCCTCCCCGTCGAGCGCATGGGTTTGCACCACCACGTAGGCCCAGCGGTGATTCTGAAACGTCCGCAGGCGGTCGATGGTCGAGTGCAGGATGCGCTCCCAATGCGTGCCGACCACCCGGTCCGAGCCGACGAACCAGTAGGCAAAGAGCGCCGGCAACACGGCTTTCTCGCCGCGCCGCGTGGTCACTTCGCGGTCGATGTGGAGAACGGTCGCGGGCAACCGGAGCGGCCCCCCCGGCAGTCGGCTAACGGAAAAATGATGCGGCGCAGCCCGCCGGATCGTCCAGCCCTGGCCCACGAGGCAAATCTCCGGCCGATGGATCGACGTGCGGTCGCGCCCGCTCAACACGATCGACAGGAAGACCTGCTGGTTCTTGTCCGAGAGCGAAATGTAATTTTTGCGGGAAAAGCCCGTGTCCTCCGGCAAGGTGTCGCGCTCGATCTGCGTGACCGGCGCGTTTTGGCCGGCCCACTCGAGTCCGATGAAGTTCGGCAGCGCCACCGGATTGAGGCCGTCGGCGGCGAGTTTCACGCCTGTCCGCGGATTTGTTTGCTGCGCGTCGATGCGCGTCGTCGCCCACGCCACGCCCGCCGCCACGATCGCCACCGCCGCCGTCGCGCCCCAAGCCCGTTTGTAGTCTAATAGACTACAATCACCCGCCGGCGGCGTGGGCGCAGCCTCGGCGGCACGCGACTGCGCGGCGCGCACGCGCTCCAGCAGCCAGATCGTGAGCTGCACGAGTCCGAGCACGATGAGGAAAATCAGGAAGCCGAACCACTCGTGCACGACGGCGCCCGCCTCCTG
>PNKF01000298.1 GCA_013822285.1 Gemmatimonas sp. | reverse complement strand
GCGCAACACCAACGCCATCGGCATCGACGGCGACTGGTTCGGCATCAAGAACCTCGCGCTCCAGGACGGCCGCGAGTTCACGCAGCAGGAGCTGACGCAGGGCGAGAACGTCCTGATCATCGGGCCCGACGTCGTGGACCGCGTCTTCCCCGGCATCGACCCGATCGGTCGCGAGGTGCGCATCGGCACGACGCCGTACCGCATCATCGGCATCACGGAATCGCGCGGCTCGGCCTTCGGCGTGAGCTTCGACAACTTCGTGATCGCGCCCTGGCGCTCGCCGATCCGCAAGCTGCTCAACCCGGCGCCGCAGATGATCGACGGCGTGATCGTGCAGGCCGAAAGCCCGGCCGGCATGCTCGAGGCGCAGGAACGCGTGCGCAGCGTCATGCGCACCACGCGCAAGCTGCGGCCCAACCAGAAGGACAACTTCGCGCTGCAGACGGCCGACTCGGCCCTCGAGTTCTGGAACAAGATCGAGGGCTACCTGGTCATCGCCGGCGTGGCGCTGCCGGCCATCGGCCTCGTCGTCGGGGCGATCGTCATCATGAACATCATGCTCGTGGCCGTGGCCGAGCGCACGCGCGAGATCGGCATCCGCAAGGCGCTGGGCGCCAAGCGGCGCGACATCCTCGCGCAGTTCCTCGTGGAATCGGCCACGCTGAGCACCGTCGGCGCGATGCTGGGCATCGCGCTTGGCATCGGGCTCGCGCAGGCCATCTCGGCGGTGACGCCGTTGCCGGCCAGCGTGGCGCCGTGGAGCATCGTCGTCGGCGTGGCCGTCGGCATGGGCGTGGGCATCATCTCCGGCGTGTACCCGGCCAGCCGCGCCTCGCGCCTGGATCCGGTCGTCGCCCTCCGCCAGGAGTGAGCGCGTGAGCCTGTCCTCCAAGCTCTACAACCTGCAGGAAGGCGTGCGCATCGCCGTCGAGAGCATCGTCGGCAACAAGGTGCGCGCCGGCCTCACCATCCTCGGCGTCGCCGTCGGCGTCTTCGTGGTGGTCGTCATCTCGGCCGCCGTGCACGGCATCAACACCAGCGTCGCCAAGGACTTCGAGTCCACCGGGCCGACGACGTTCTTCGTCTCGCGCTATCCGATCACCTTCGAGGCCTGCGACGGCACTGGCGACACCTGCACCTGGCTGCGCAACCCGCCGATCAGCTGGGAGGAGGTCGACCGACTGGCCGCCCTCGAGGACGCGGCGGCCGTGGGCGTGCGCATGGACTGGTCGGCGCCCTTCAAGTACCGCGACCAGCTGCTGCCGTCCGCGCCGATCGAGGCCTACACGGCCAACTGGAGCCAGTTCTCCGCCCCCGAGCTGCTGCCCGGCGGCCGTGTCTTCACCGAGCAGGAGTTCCGCTCGGCGGCGCGCGTCGTCGTCGTCAACACGACGATGGCCGAGCGCCTCTTCGGTGACAGCGACCCGCTGGACAAGGTGATCACGATCGGCGGCAATCAGTTCACGGTGATCGGCGTGTACAAGGAGACGGGGAGCTTCCTCTCCGGTGCCGACCGCGCCAAGGGCGTCATGCCCGTGACCACGCTGCAGCGCACGCTCAACGTGCGGCGCAGCGACATGGGGCTGGTCGTCAAGCCGCGCACGGGCGTCGAACGCGACGTGATGGTGGACCAGGTGGTGGCCACGCTGCGTGGCATGCGCGGCCTGCGCCCCAGCGAGGAGTCGAACTTCTCGATCATCACGCAGGACAAGCTCCTCGAGACCTACGACAAGATCTTCGGGATGTTCTTCCTCGTGATGATCGCGCTCTCGGCGGTCGGCCTGATCGTCGGTGGCGTGGGCGTGGTCGCGATCATGATGATCTCGGTGACCGAGCGCACGCGCGAGATCGGCGTCCGCAAGGCGCTGGGCGCGACGCGCCTGACCATCCTGTGGCAGTTCCTCATCGAGGCCGTCACGCTCACCGGCATCGGCGCCGTGACGGGCCTCGTGGGCGGCTGGTTCGTCGCCTTCCTCATCCGCAGCGGCACGAGCATCGAGGCGAGCATCCCGCCCGGCGCGGTGCTGGCGGCGCTGCTGGCCAGCGCGGTCACGGGCATCATGTTCGGCATGATCCCGGCCGCGCGCGCCGCCAAGCTCGACCCTGTCGAGGCCCTCCGGCACGAGTAGCCGGCTTCACGCGTTCACTGCAGGACCGGAGTTCCATGCCGCTTTTCGAAGCCGTCCGCCTCGCCCTCCAGCAGATCCGCGT
>PNKF01000297.1 GCA_013822285.1 Gemmatimonas sp. | reverse complement strand
CAGCGGGCTGGACAAGTCCGAAACAAGGTCGCCCGATGACGCATTCATATGAGTATGAGTTTCCGACCGTCTTGCATACTCCGCGCGGCACGGGCTGCGCTGTCGTCTTTCGCGCTGCTCGCGGCGCTTCCGCTCGCGGCATCCGCCCAGCCCATCGGCACCATCACCGGCACGGTCGTCGTGTCGGGCACCGAGCAGCCGATCGTCGGCGCACAGCTCGTGGTCGAGGGCTCCGACCGTCGCGCCGTGTCGGACGAGCAAGGTCGCTTCGTCATCCTGGGCGTCGCGCCGGGTGTGTGGCGCCTGCAGGTGCGCGCCATCGGCTATCGCCCGGTGATTATCCCGGACGTCGTGGTCGGCAGCGGCAAGCCGACCACGCTCGCGATTCGCTTGCTGCCGGCGCCGATCGATGTGGCGGCCGTCGAAGTGCGCGCCGCGTACTTCACGCCGGCCGTCGAAGGCACGACCTCCACGCAGACACTCAGCGCCGAAGCGATCCGTCGCGCTCCCGGCGTACAGGAAGACGTCGTACGCGCTGTCGCGCTGCTGCCAGGCGTGGGCGTCACGCAGCCAGGTCGCAACGATCTCGTCGTGCGCGGCGGCGCGCCCTTCGAGAATCTCTTTCTCGTCGATGGCATCGAAGTCCCCAACATCAATCACTTCGGCACGCAGGGCTCCACGGGCGGCCCGCTCTCGCTGATCAACGTCGACGCCGTCGAGCAGGCCTCGTTCTCCGCCGGTGGCTTCGCCGCCAAGTACGGCGATCGCACGGCGTCAGTTACCAGCATCACGCTGCGTGAGGGCAATCGCCGGCAGTTCGGCGGGGAGTTCACGCTGTCGGCCACCGGTGGATTCGCCGTCGCCGAAGGTCCGCTGGGCGAACGCGGTTCGTTCTACGTCAGCGCGCGTCGCAGCTACCTCGACCTGCTCTTCAAGGCGGCGGGCTTCGGCTTCGTCCCCGCGTACAGCGACCTGCAAGTGAAGGCCGTGCAAGACATCGGCAGCCGCGACAAGCTCTCGTTCCTGTTCATCGGCGCCGACGGCACGGTCACGTTCTTCAACGACGAAGCCGACCAGCGCTACGACAACTCGCGCGTCGCGGCGCCGTCGCAGCGCCAGTACTTCTCCGGGCTCACCTGGCGACGCCTCGTGCCACGCGGGATCTTCGACCTCACGCTGGGTCGCACCTGGACCTCGTTCGAGACGATCCAGAACGACTCGCTGAACCCGCCGAGTACAATCTTCCGCGCGTTCAGCACGGAAGGCGAACAGTCGCTGCGCGCGGACCTCACGCTGCAGGCGAGCACGCGCACCGAAATCAACGTCGGCGCCATCGCGCGCTACGCCAGCGATCTCTCGTATGACTTGCTGCTGCCGGGTCCCCTGCGCACCGATGCCACCGGCACGCCGCGGCCGTTGACCGTCGACACCACCTTCACCGCCGATCGTCAGGCGCTCTATGGCTCCGTGGCATACCAGGCCACGCCCAAGCTGCGCGCGACGATCGGCCTGCGCGGCGATCGCTACGGATTCCTCGATGGCACGATGCGCGCGAGTCCGCGACTTGGCCTCCGCTTCTCGCTCACTGATCGCACCGCGCTCAGCGCGAGCGCGGGCCGCTATTGGCAGACGCCGAGCTTCATCTGGCTGGTGGGCGATCCCTCGAACGCCTTGCTCGATCCCTTCCGTGCGGACCAGGCCGTCGCCGGCATCGAGCATCTCCTGCGCGACGACGTGAAGCTGCAGTTCGAAGTGTACGCAAAGGGCTACGCGCAGTACCCGCGGCGACTGTTCCGTCCGCAGGCCGTGCTCTCGCCCAGCGGCTTCGACGACGTGACCAGCGACATTCCCTTCGGCCTCGAGCCCTTGGCGGCGACGGCGAAGGGTCGCTCGCTGGGCGCCGAGCTGTTCATCCAGAAGCAGCTGAGTGACATCCCGCTGTTCGGATTGGCCAGCGTCAGCGTGGCGCGCACGACCTTCGACGGCGCGGATGGCGTCTCGCGCCCGGGCAGCTTCGATACGCGCGCCATCGGCAACGCCGTGCTCGGCTGGCGTCCGAACGCCAAGTGGGAGATCTCGGGCAAGTTCCGGATCGCCAGCGGACTGCCGACCACGCCGTTCATCACCAGTGGCGCGGATGCGGGCCGTCAGGACTTCACGCAGTGGAACGAAGGCGAGCGCCTGCCCGTGTTCCACTCGCTTGACCTGCGCGTCGACCG
>PNKF01000296.1 GCA_013822285.1 Gemmatimonas sp. | reverse complement strand
GTTGAGCCTCTCTTCCTGAAGCAATGAAGATCGCACGCATACTGACGGTGATGGCCGCTCTCGTCCTCTTCGCTGCGCCGCTGCGCGCCGAGGAGCCGCAGGCCGCGGAGAAGGTGGACATCATCACGCCGCACATCACCGACGGCGACCACATGGAGATCCCGTGGATCCTGCCGCCCTTCTTCAAGGAGATCCATCTCCCGAAGTATGAGGCGCTGCAGTTCCACGTCGGCGACACGGTCGTCGACCTCTCACCGACCAAGCACGTGTACTTCCTGCTGATCGGCGCGACGCTGCTCGTGACGATCATGACGCTGGTCGCGCGCGCGCATGCGCGCACGGCGGCGCAGGGCACGGCGCCGAAGGGCGCGGCGAACGGCTTCGAGGCGATGATCCTCTACATCCGCAACGAGGTCATCCTGCCGAACGTGGGCCATCACGGCGAGGGCTTCGTGCCCTACCTGCTGACGGTCTTCTTCTTCATCCTGACGCTGAACCTGCTCGGCCTCGTGCCCTACGGCGCGACGGCCACGGGCAACATCTCCGTGACGGCCACGCTGGCGCTGCTCACCTTCCTCACGGTCGAGATCGCCGGCATCCGCGCCAATGGCTGGGGCTACCTCAGCACGATCTTCTACTGGAACAACGACCTGCCGGTGGTCATGCGGCCGTTGATGTTCCTGATCATTTCGCCCGTCGAACTGCTGGGCAAGTTCACGAAGCCGTTCGCGCTGGCCATCCGTCTCTTCGCCAACATGACGGCCGGCCACATCGTGCTGCTCGCGATGATGGGCCTCTTCTTCAGCTTCGGCCTCCCCGTCGGCGTCGCGCCGCTGGGCATGGCCGTGGCGATCATGTTCCTCGAGTTGTTCGTGGCGTTCCTCCAGGCCTTCGTGTTCACGCTGCTGTCGAGCGTGTTCATCGGGCTGATCCGCGAGGCGCACCACTAAACGGCAGATATGAGATATGAGATGTGAGACATGAGATGGGAGTGACGGCAGCTCTTACATCTCACATCTCATGACTCACATCTGCCGTTATGTAGCCCGGCGAGCGCCGGGTGAATCTCGCTGAGTCGCAAGACTCGCCGGCGAGTAGCGTCGCCAGACGCGCAGGACCACGCAGGACCAATCACTTACAGGGTTTCTTCAATGATCACGCTCGTCCCGATGCTCCAGGAAGCCGCCACGGCGGTCGCCAACAACAACCAGGGTCTCTCGCTCATCGGTGCCGCGCTCGGCGCCGGCCTCGCCGTCGTCGGCGCTGGCATGGGCATCGGCCGCATCGGCGGCTCGGCCGTCGAGGGCATGGCCCGTCAGCCGGAAGCGGCTGGCAAGATCCAGACGGCTGCGCTGATTCTCGCGGCCTTCATCGAAGGCGCTGCGCTGTTCGGCATCGTCATCGCGTTCTCGATCCAGGGCAAGTTCAACTAAGCTGGTCCGGCACGGCGGGGCGCCAACCGGCGCTCCGCCGCGCCAACCCCGGGCGACGCTGGATCTTCAGCGTCACCCACGGCGGGCTCGATGACGCCGGGAGAGAGTGAGTGCCTCGCCCTCTCCGATCAACCCAACG
This sequence comes from Gemmatimonas sp., assembly GCA_013822285.1. Lineage (GTDB taxonomy): Bacteria > Gemmatimonadota > Gemmatimonadetes > Gemmatimonadales > Gemmatimonadaceae > Pseudogemmatithrix. The sequence continues at coordinate 665 of PNKF01000296.1, read as the reverse complement.
CTGTTCCCCTCGACTCTCCTCGGCCTCGCGCCGATTTCCTTTCGGATACTCCGATGCGCACGCTTCTCTCTGCCGCTGCCCTTCTCCTGCTCACTGCCTCGCCGGCCTTCGCCGCGGCGGAGGGTGGGAAGGTCAACCTGCTCGACCCGCACTACGGCCTGATCACGTGGACGATCGTCGTCTTCTTCGCGACGTTCTTCCTCCTCCGCAAGTTCGCGTGGGGCCCGATCCTCTCGGCGGTGCAGGGCCGCGAGCAGGCGCTGCTCGACGCGATGGCCTCGGCCGAGCGTGACCGCAACGAGGCGGCCAAGCTGGTCGCCGAGCAGAAGGCGGCGATCGAAGCGGCGCGCAACGAGGCGCAGCGCTACATCGCCGAAGGCCGCGCGACGGCCGAGTCGATGCGCTCGGAAATGCTGGAGCAGACGCGTCAGCAGCAGGCGGACCTGCTCGACCGAGCGCGCAAGGAAATCGAGGCCGAGAAGTCCAAGGCGATCGATGAACTCCGCCGCGAAGCGGTGGACCTCGCCCTCGCCGGCGCCGGCAAGCTCATCGGGCAGAAGCTCGACGCCGCGGCGGACCGCCAGATGGTCGAGCAGTACCTCGCCTCGCTCGGGAAGAAGTAAATGCGCGAGACCTCGATCGCGCGCAATTACGCCGAGGCGCTG
>PNKF01000295.1 GCA_013822285.1 Gemmatimonas sp. | reverse complement strand
GGAGCAGCGTGCCGATGAACTGCACCTTCTGCTGCATGCCGCGCGAGAGCTCGTCGATTTTGCTCTTGCCCCAATCCTTCTCGGCGGTGCGCAGGGTGAGGCGTTCGAGCCATTCGTCGATGCGGCGGTCGGCATCCTTGCGGGCCACGCCCTTCAGCTCGGCGAGGAATCGCAGCACGTCGCGCACCTTCATCTTCTTGTAGAGGCCGCGCTCTTCGGGGAGATACCCGAGCCGGTCTTGGATGCTCGTATCGCGACTGGAGCGGCCGAGCACGCTGATTGTGCCGGAGTCCGGAGCGATGACGTTCAGGATCATGCGGATCGTCGTGGTCTTGCCGGCGCCATTGGGGCCGAGCAAGCCATACACGGTGCCGCCGGGCACGGCGAGCGTGAGATCGCGCACGGCGACGTGCTCGGCGTAGCGCTTGTTGACGCCGCGGATCTCGAGGGCGAGTTGGGACATGTGGGTCCGGGGGAAGGTGCCGAGAAAATACGGGGCGGTGCAGGGACCGCGAAAGGAGACGGTCGATTGCCGGGAGGGCACTACGGGCCTGCTGCCGCGTGGATTCGCCCGCTTTGCTTCCGCGAGATGGCTGCTGTCCCCTAGCTTTCCGCCATGCCTCTGCTGCTGTTGTTGCTCGTCGTCCTGGCCGGCTGTGGGTCTCCGCGCAGCCCCGAACGCACGCTGACCGTGTTCAACGCCGGGTCCTTGGCGCGACCGATGCGTGCCGTGCTCGATACCTTCGCACGCCGCGAAGGCGTGACGATCGCGCAAGAGAGCGCCGGTTCGTTGGAGAGCGCACGCAAGCTGACGGAGCTCGGCAAGATCCCTGACGTGATTGCGCTCGCGGACGCCGACGTGTTCCCGCAGTACCTCATGCCGGAGTTCGTGGCGACCTACACGCTCTTCGCGCGCAATCGCATGGTGGTGGCGTACACGGACCGGTCGCGGCATGCCGACGAGATGCAGACGTCGACGTGGACGGAGATCCTCACGCGCACGGACGTCGAGGTGGGGCGCTCGGATCCCGAGCTCGACCCCAACGGCTATCGCACGCTGATGGTGTGGCAGCTGGCGGAACGCGCGCGTAACGAGCCGGGGCTGGCCACGCGACTTGAGGGGCGCGCCGTGGCGCGCAACGTGCGCCCGAAGGAGGCCGACTTGGTCGGACTGCTGGAGGCCGGCGAACTCGACTACATCTGGTCGTACGAGTCGATGGCCAAGGCGATCGGCTTTCGCTACGTGCTGCTGGGCGACTCGGTGGATCTCTCGGCGCCGGCGCTCGCGGATTTCTATCGCGGCGCCAGTGTGTCGGTGCGCGGGGCGATGACGGGCAGTCGCGTGACGTTCACCGGCGCGCCGATCGTGTACGCCTTCGCCGTGCCGCGGAATGCGCCGCAGCCAGCCTTGGCGCAGCGCTTCGCGGAATTCCTGGTGTCGACGGAAGGCAAGGCGATCCTGCGACGCGAAGGACTCGATGCGCTTGATCTGCCAGAGTTGATCACCGGCACCGAGCGCAGCGGGATGCTCGCGGTGCGCTGAGGCATGCGCCATCGCGGTCTGCAGGCCGTGTTGAGCGTGGCGGCGGCGCTGATGGCGTCGCTGCTGTTGCTGTTCCTCGCCGCGCCAATCCTGCGCTTGGTGACGGAAGGCGGCGCGGAAGGCCTCGCGCGGCTGACGAGCGACGCCGAGCTGCGTCGTTCGTTGCTGCTCACGGGTTTCGCGGCGACGGCGGCGACGGCACTCGGCGTGCTCGGTGGGACACCGCTCGCCTGGGCGATGGCGCGGAAGCGATTTCCGGGGCGCGCGGCGCTGTCTGCGTTGCTCGATCTGCCGCTGCTGATTCCGCACCCCGTCGCAGGCATCGCGCTGTTGTTGCTCTTGGGGCGCGACAGCGCCGTGGGCGGTGCCGCGTTGGATCTCGGGCTGCGGATCGTCGGCACGCCGATCGGTATCGTCGCGGCGATGCTCTTCGTGAGTGCGCCGCTGTTCGTGAGTGGGGCACGCGAAGCCTTTGCGAAGGTCGACGAGCGGTTCGAAGGGGTCGCGCGCACGTTGGGTGACTCCCCATGGCGGGCGTTCCGACGCGTGACCTTGCCGCTGGCCTCGCGTGGCTTGCTCGCCAGCGCGGTCGTGATGTGGGCGCGCGCGGTCTCGGAGTTCGGGGCGATCGTCATCCTCACGTACAATCCGAAGGTCGTCAGCGTGCTGAGCTACGACCGCTTCACGAGCTACGGG
>PNKF01000294.1 GCA_013822285.1 Gemmatimonas sp. | reverse complement strand
CCGAACTCCTTCGCCGACGTGTGCGTGATCGTCATGCGCGGCGAGTAGCCGAGCTGGATGCACTGCTGCGTGAGGGAGAAGGCGCCGGAGATCATCGCCTGCGAAGCGATCACGGTCGCCATCGTCGCGAGCGCCACCATCGGATACAGCAGGGCGCGCGGCGCCATCAAGAAGAACGGATTCTCGATGGCCGTGGGGTCCGTCAGCAGCAGCGCGCCCTGTCCGAAGTAGTTGAGCATCAGCGCCGGCAGCGCGATGGCCAGCCAGGCCACGCGGATCGGCCGCTTGCCGAAGTGGCCCATGTCGGCATACAGCGCTTCGCCACCGGTGACCACGAGCACCACCGCGCCCATGATGAAGAAACCCGCGACGCCGACGTCTTGGAAGAAATGCACGGCATACATCGGGTTCACGGCCGCGAGCACGCCCGGGTGCTTCAGCAGCGACATCGTCCCGAGAACCGCGAGGACGATGAACCAGACCAGCGTGATGGGGCCGAAGAAGGCACCGACCTTCGCCGTGCCGTACTTCTGGGCCACGAAGAGCACGATGAGAATCACCGCCGACAGCGGCACCACCGCAGGCTCGAACGCCTCAGACACCACCGTGAGGCCTTCCATGGCCGAAAGCACGGAGATGGCCGGCGTGATCATGCCGTCGCCGTACAGCAGTGCGGCACCCATGAGGCCAAGCGCGATCACCAAGAAGCGATTCGAGCGCTTGCCGGGCTCTTTCTGGAGAATCAACGCGAGCATGGCGAGGATGCCGCCTTCGCCGCGATTGTCGGCGCGGAGGATGAACACGATGTACTTCACCGTGATCACCAGCACGAGCGCCCAGAAGACCAGGGACAGCACGCCGAGCACGTGCTCAGGCGTCGCTGAGATTCCGTACTTGTGGCTGAAGACCTCGCGCAGCGCGTAGAGCGGGGAGGTCCCGATGTCGCCGTACACGACGCCGAGGGCGCCGAGGGCGAGGATCGCGAGCCGCTTGCCGGTGGGATTGGCCTCGACGTGATGCCGTTCCGGCGGTCTGTACTCGGCGGTCATCCGCACCGAAGGGCGCGATCCGGACGACTCCGAAGGATTCAGGTCCGACATTATTTGGAGGGGCCGGCCTGCGCCCCGGGGGATTGCAGCGGGCTGGGCACGCCGACAGTCGGCGTACACCGCGGCGTGGGCTGCCCGCGCCGCGTCAGGGAATGTATGGTGGGACCCATGGGATGCAAACGAAGCGGGCGATGCGTCCTGCGCATCGCCCGCTTCACCCGCAGATATATAGGAAAGCCGGTCGCTTACTCGTAGCGCAGCGCGACGATCGGATCCATCCGCGCCGCACGCCGCGCCGGGTACACGCCGAACACGAGCCCCACGAAGGCGGAGAAGCCGAAGGCCAGGAACACCGACGAGCTGCCGACTTCCGTGTTCCACCCCAGCAGCTTCGTGAAGGCCATCGCCCCACCGGCGCCGACGGCGATGCCGATCGCGCCGCCCACCAGACAGAGCACCACGGCCTCGATCAAGAACTGAAAGAGGATGTTGATCTTCGTCGCACCCAGCGCCTTACGAATGCCGATCTCGCGCGTGCGCTCGGTGACCGACACCAGCATGATGTTCATGATGCCGATGCCGCCGACGAGCAGTGACACCGCGGCGATGCCGGCGAGCAGCATGGAGAACACCTGCGTGGTCTCGCCGAGCGTGTTGAGGAAGTCGGCCTGGTTGCGGATCTGGAAGTCATCCGGACGCTCGGGGCGCAACTTGTGCTCGCGGCGCAGGATCTTCTGGATGTCGGCCATCGTCTCCGGGATCTCCGCCTCGCTCGGCGCGAGCACGGAGATCGACCGCAGGCGGTTGGAGCCCATGACGCGGAAGCGCGCCGTCTGGATCGGGATGAGGACCTGGTCGTCCGGGTTGTTGAACGGCGAGGCCTGGCCCTTCGACTTGAACGCACCGACGACGAGGAACTGGATGCCGCGGATGCGGATGTTCTCGCCGATGATGCCGTCGGCGCTCTGGAGCCCGAGGTTCTGCCACACGGTGGGCCCGACGACGGCCACGCGCTGCCGGCTTTCGTCTTCGCCCTGCGTGAAGAAGCGGCCGGACTCCATCTCGTACTTGCGGACTTCCGGGTAGTTCGACGAGGTGCCGACGACCTGCGTGCCGGCGTTCTTGTTGACGAACTGGATCTGGAGATTGGACGACATCTCCGGCTGCACGGCCCCGAGGATGGTGCCGCGTTCGACGA
>PNKF01000293.1 GCA_013822285.1 Gemmatimonas sp. | reverse complement strand
AGACGGCGCCCCGGCGCTCATCGTGGACGTAGGGAGCCTGCTGTGACGACATCATCGGACGACGTACGCAATCTCTCGCGGGCGGCGCTCGATGCGCTGCGCGAAGTGGCCAACATCGGCGCCGGGCATGCGGCGACGGCGTTGTCGGAGATCACGGGGCAGCGCATCATGATCTCGGTGCCGCAGATCAATGTGGCCGCGATCGAGGACGTGCCGAACCAGATCGGTGACGCCGAGGAGCCGGTGGCGGCGGTGGCGATCCGCGTCGAGGGCGACCTCACGGGCCTTACGCTGCTGGTGTTTCCGCAGCCGATTGCGCATCGCATCGCCTCGCTGATGATGGGCGGGCGTCCGGTGGCGCAGCTCGGGGCGATCGAAGAGAGCGCGCTCAAGGAAGCGGGGAACATCCTTTCGGCGGCGTACCTCAACGCGCTCGCAGAGTTCCTCGGCATGCGCATCCTCAACTCGCCGCCGCAGCTCGCGGTGGACATGAGTGACGCCGTGCTGTCGTCGACGTACGTGGAGACGTCGGGCGGCGCCTCGCACGTGTTCTGCGTGGAGAGCGAGTTCCAGCTGCAGAACGACGCGGCCCCGCTGCGCGGCTTCTTCCTGCTGTTGCCTGATCCGGCGTCGCTGCGCGCGATGCTCACGGCGATCAAGGTCGCGTGAACCGGCCGTCCACCGCATCCATGTCCGGGCGGGACCGCGAGGTCCTGCGCGGCTTCGCGCGCCGGATCGACGCGGCGGACGCGGGTGCGCACAACAACCTCGGCGTGCTGTACTACACCAAGGGGTTGTTCGAGGAGGCGGTGGACGCCTTCACGAAGGCGCTGGACATCGACCCGAAGATGCAGGTCGCGCAGCGCAACTTGGAGATCGCGTACTTCAACACGGGCTACTACGACCGTCGTGTCGCGGAGCTGCGCGAGCGCCTGCGGCACAAGCCCGACGATCGCGATGCGCGCTGGGAGCTCGGTCGCGCGTTCGCGTTGCTGGGGCAGCCCGAGGACGCGATCCCGGAATTCCAGGCGTTGCTGGCCGTGCGGCCCGGCGACGTCGGCGCGATGATCCAGCTGGGGCTCGCCGAGAAGGCGGCGGGCCGCCTCGGCGTGGCGCTGAGCTGGTTCCGCACGGCCTTGGCGCGCGATCCGCAGAGCGGGCTGCTGCACTTCTACGTCGGCGAGGTGCTGTACAACCAAGGCGCCTTCGACGAAGCCCTGGGCTCGCTGCAGCGCGCCATCCAGCTCAATCCGGATCATCCGGATGCCCACTTCCTGCTCTCCTTCGTGCTCGGCGACATGGGCCGCCACGACGAGGCGCAGAAGGCCTCGAAGCGTGCGGTGCAGTTGAATCCGGCGCTGTCGCGCGCGCAGGCGAATCTCTCGCTCGACGAGTACGACCCGAAGAAGTACGAGCAGCTCGTCCCCGGGCGCCAGGCGCGGAAGTCCGAGCAGCAGATGCGCATCGCCGAAGGCGAGCCGCTGGCGCACTACACGTTGGGCAACGCGTTCCGGCAGCAGGGTTTGCTCTCGGAAGCGATGCGCGAGTATCAAATCGCGCTGGAGATCGGCGAGGACCGGGCGCTGGTGCTGCAGGCGACGGCCGAGCTGCATTTGATCCGCAAGGATGCGAAGGCGGCGATTCCGCTCTTCGATGAGTTGCTCGCGCTGCGGCCGGATTCGCCGAAGCTGTGGAACGAGCGCGGCGTCGCGCTGCACCAGACGGGCGATCACGGGGCCGCGGCGGAGAGCTACCGGCGTGCGCTGCAGCTGGATGCGCAGTACGCGATCGCGCGCAACAACCTCGCGGTGGCGCTGTTCCACGCGGGTGAGCCCGAAGACGCAGTCGACGAATTCCGCGAGGCGCTGCGGGCGGCGCCGACGTTCACCAAGGCGCGGCTCAACCTCGCGCTCTTGTTGGTGCGGGCCAAGCGCTTCCAGCTCGCGCTCGAAGCCTATCGCCAGGTGCTCGAGCACGACGCCGAGGCGGCGGTGGCATGGAACGGCGTGGGCTTGGTGCTCGCGGAGCTGAGGCGCTTCGAAGAGGCGCGCACAGCCTACGCACGTGCCATCCAAGCGAATCCCGACTACGCGGAAGCGCATTACAACCTCAGCTTCTCGCTCACGAACCTCGGCGATTACGCCGGTGCGCTGCGGGAGACGAAGCGTGCGTTGGAGATCGATCCGTACTACACGCCGCAGACCTTCCAGCTGGCGATCGACCTCGAGTTCGAGGAAGCCGACCTCACCGTCGTGCCGGACCTC
>PNKF01000292.1 GCA_013822285.1 Gemmatimonas sp. | reverse complement strand
CGCGCACTTCCTTCGCCAAGTCGCGGTTCGTCGCCGCGAGCACGCGCACGTCCACCTTGATGTGCCGCCCGCCGCCCACGCGCTCGATCTCCCGCGCCTCGATCGCGCGCAGCAGCTTGGCTTGCGCCTCCGCCGAGAGTTCGCCGACTTCGTCGAGCAGCAGCGTACCCGTGTGCGCCATCTCGAAGCGCCCGATGCGCCGCTCCGTCGCGCCCGTGAACGCCCCGCGCTCGTGGCCGAACATCTCGCTCTCCACGAGGTCGCGAGGAATCGCCGCACAGTTCACGCGCACGAAAGGCTTCTCGCGCCGTGCGCTCTGTGCATGGACGGCCGCCGCGACCAGCTCCTTGCCCGTACCGCTCTCACCCGTGATCAGCACGCGCGCATCGCTCGGCGCCACGCGTGCGATCATCGCCTTCACCGCGTCCATCGCCGGACTCGTGCCGACGAGCTGGCCGGCCAATCCGAGGTCGGCGCGTAGGGCCGTGCGTTCGCGGCGTGCCTGCCGCAGTTCCAAGGCTCCGGAGATGGCCAGCAGTACGCCTTCCGGCGTGAGCGGCTTCTCGAGGAAGTTCACCGCACCCAGTCGCGTGGCCTTCACGGCGTCGCCAAGGCCGGCGCGGCCCGACATCATCACCACCGGCAGATCCGGGATGCGCTCGCGCAACTGCTCGAGCAGCACCAAGCCGTCCGTCGGGTTGGGCATCATGAGATCGAGCAGCACCAGGTCTGGATCGGTCTCGGACGCCTTCTCGAGCCCGGTGCGCGCGTCGGCGGCCTCGTGCACCTCGTAGCCCTCGGCGCCCAACAGCGCACCGACCATGCGGCGGATGTTGGGTTCGTCGTCGACGATGAGAACGGAGGCCATGAGGGACGGTGGGCGGGGGAGGGAGGGCTTAGCGCGCGTCGTGGCTGGGCAAGCTGCGCACGGGCTGCTCGCGCTCGGCCAAGAGCTTCGTCACGAAGCGCTGGCCTTCGCTGATGCGCTCGATCTCGATGGCCATCGACTCCAGCGCCTGTTCCATGCGCATGAGGCGCTGCTCTTGGGCCAGCGTCGCGGCCGACGGCTCCGCGTCCTTGCGGCGCATATAGGCGCGAACCAGCGGAATGCCGATGCCCAACACGATGGCCGTGAAGAAGAATGATCCGATGAAGAAAATGTCTTCGTTCACGAGGTCTCCGAGGCCGCCGCGGCGGCTGCTGCAGGAATGGTGAGGCGAATCTCGGTGCCGGCGCCTGGCGTGCTCGTGGCCTCGACGCTGCCACCATGCGAGACCAGCGTCTGCTTCACGATGGCCAGGCCAAGCCCCGTGCCGCCGGTCTTGGTGGTGACGTACGGCTCCCAGATCTTCGCGAGCACATCGGCGGGAATCCCGACGCCATCATCCCGTACGGCTAGGGTCACCGCGCCGTTTCGGCCGATGATGCGTACGCTCACCGTGCCGCGCGCCTGCGTGGCATCGACCGCGTTGAGCAGCACGTTGGTGAGGGCGCGCTGCAAGGCATCGTGCTGCCCACGTACCACGAACGGGCCGCCCTCGGTCTTCACTTCCTGCGTGACGCTGCGCGGTAAAGTCGCGCGCGCGGTCTCGCGGGCCAGTTCGGCGAGGTCCACGTCCGCGACCGGTCCCTCGGGAAGGCGACCGAACTGCGCGAAGTTCTTGGCCATCGCTTCGAGACGCGCGCTTTCGGCATCGAGGACCTCGACCGTCTCGCGCAGCTCCGGGGGCACCTTGCTGCGCAGCGTCGCTACGGCAAAGCGGATGGGTGTGAGCGGATTCTTGAGCTCATGCGCCACCTGCCGCGCCGACTCACGGAAGGCAGCCAATCGCTCCGCTTCGATCGCACTGCGTCGACCCGCCTCGAGATCGGTCGCCATCGTGCGCATGCGTTCGCGCAAGGTGCCGAACTCCGGCGCGCCCTTGGTCTGCTCTTCGCCGGGACGCGGCAAGGTCTCGCCGCGCGCGATGCGTTCGGTCCAGCCGACGAGCTCGTCCAGCGGACGCGAGAGCTGTCGGCTCAGATGCCCCGCCACGCGCGAGGCGATGTAGCCGATGATGGCCGTGACCAGGAGGCCGAGCAGGAACATCACGACGGCCGTGCGGTTCACGAGGAACCGGAAGCGGCGCGCCTGCACCCGCGACTCGCCGAGTTCTGCCTCGTGGCGGCGGAGCAGGGAGTCACTGCGCGCTGAGCCCGGCGCCTCGCGGGCGGCGCGGATTGCCGCTTCGCCGCTCTCGGCCACCTGATCCCATGCCCCGACGCTCGAGAGG
>PNKF01000291.1 GCA_013822285.1 Gemmatimonas sp. | reverse complement strand
AGCTCCTCCGCCTCGCCGTAGGCCACCACCGCCTTCACACGGCCCCGCATCACGTCCAGCAGGTTCGAATACGGCTCGCCTTTGTGCCGCCCGCCGAGCAGCAGCACCGTCGGGCGCTCCATGCCGGCGATCGCCACACGCGAGGCCCCGACGTTCGTCGCCTTGGAATCATTGATCCAAAGCACGCCGTCGAACTCGCCCACCTTCTCAAGCCGATGCGGCGGTGCGACGAAACTGCGCAGCCCCGCCGCGAGCTTCGCACGGCCTTCTGCGCTGCGCGCCTCGGGCAGCGCACTGTGCACCGCCAACGACGCGGTGAGCGCGTTCGCGACATTATGCAGACCGAGCAGCGGGAACTCGTCGCGGGCGAGCAGGCGCTCGCCGGCCAGCATGAGCCAGCGGGCCTCGGCATCGTACCAGGCGTCGGTGTCGTGGCGCTCGACGCTGAAGGTCTTGGCATCGCCGCGCGCCGAGGCGGTGCGCCGCATGACCTCGGCGTCGTCGCGGTTTACGACGCGCACGCTGAGGCCGTCGAGGTTCCGGAACAGCCGGTCCTTGTCGCGATAGTAGCTCTCAAGGTCCGGATAGCGATCCAGATGGTCGGGCGCGAGGTTCGTGAGCACGGCCACGGCCGGCTTCACGCTGGGCGTGTCGGCCAACTGGAACGAGCTCAGCTCCAGGGAAATCCACGCCGGCAGCACATCGCGCAAGGCGATCTCGCTCAGCGGCGTGCCGATGTTGCCCGCTTCTTCCGCCGCCACGCCGACCGCGCTGAGCAAGTGCGCGACCATCGCCGTGACGGTCGTCTTGCCATTCGTGCCCGTGATCCCGATGTAGCGCACGCTCGGCGGCAGATGATGCAGCGCGAGTTCCACTTCGCTGATGATCGCCACCCCCGCCTCGCGCGCCGCACGCAGCGGCGGCACATCGGGCGGGACGCCCGGGCTCACGACCACGAGGCCAGCCTTCGCGATGCGCCCGAGATCGTGCCCGCCGAGTTGCACGTCGACGCCATCGCTGCGCAGCGACTCGGCCAGCGGCTTCAACTTCTCGCCGGCTCCCGCGTCCGAGGCGTACACGGCGACACCGGCGGCGCGCAGCAATCGCGCCGCCGCCGCACCACTGCGCCCCACGCCGATCACCGCCACCTCTCGCCCCGCCGCCGCGACTGCGGCCACCGGACCCGATGCCTGCAGCGCGCGCGGCATCAGCGGATCTTCAGCGTGGACAGCGCCACGAAGGCGCAGAGGATCCCGAGGATCCAGAACCGCACCACCACCTGCGTCTCCGGCCAGCCCTTCAGCTCGAAGTGATGGTGGATCGGCGCGCGCAGGAACACGCGGTTCTTCTGCGCGTACTCCAAGCCGAAGCGACGCTTGCGCCACTTGAAGGCCGAACGCTGGATCACCACCGAGAAGGTCTCGGCGACGAACACGCCGCCGACGATCACCAGCAGGAACTCGCTCTTGAGCAGGATCGCGACGGCACCCAGCGAGCCGCCGAGGGCCAGCGAACCGGTGTCGCCCATGAAGACATCGGCAGGATGCGCGTTGTACCAGAGGAAGCCCACCGCCGCGCCGAACACCGCCGAGCAGAACACCGTGAGTTCGCCCGCGCCGCGCAGGTAGATGAGGCCGAGGTACTCGGTCGCGTCCACGCGGCCCATCACGTAGGCGAAGATCGCCATGGTGAGCATCGCGATCGCCATCAGGCCCGTCGCCAGGCCATCGAGGCCGTCGGTGAGATTCACCGCGTTGCTGAAGCCCGTCATCACGAAGGTGACGAACGGCACGTACAGCCAGGCCAGCGAGGCCACCGTCGGCACGATCAACACATACTTATAGAACGGCAGCGTCGTGCTCGCGCCCGGCAGGTTGTTGATCGGGAACTGCCAGAGATAGATGCCCAGCGCGAGACCGATGCTGACCTGGCCCGCGAGCTTGTAGCGCTCGACGAGCCCGCGGTTCTCCTTGCCTTCGCGCTTCTGCTTGAGCTTCAGGTAGTCATCGAGGAAGCCGATCGCGCCCATGAGCAGCGTCACGCCGAGCGCGAGCCACACGTACTTGGAGCGGAACTGCATCCACAGCAGCGTCGAGGTCGTGACGGCGCTGAGGATGATCAGGCCGCCCATCGTCGGGGTCTTGCCCTTGCCGGCGTGCGTATCCGGCGTGCCGGCACGCACCACTTGGTGCACCTGCATGTGCCGCAGGCGATTCAGGATCCACGGCCCGACCACGAAACAGACCAGCAGCGACGTGATCGCCGCTCCGGCGG
>PNKF01000290.1 GCA_013822285.1 Gemmatimonas sp. | reverse complement strand
GAGCGGGAGCAGTCACGCATGAAATCTAATCCGCCAGCGGCCTGGCCCTGTTGCGGGTGCCTGCGCAGGGGCGCAGTTTCGGGCGTCGTCCAGCGCAGCTCGCTGCCGGACCATTGCCGGAGGAAGTCTTGATGCGTGGAGTCCCTGAGCCGTTGCGCCGGCGGATGTGCCTTGCCGCCACCGTCCTGACGCTGGCTGGCGGCCTCGCCGCGGGCTGCGTGGATGCGCCGATCCTGAACCGCTACACCATCAGCAGCAGCGACTCGACGGGCATCTTGACCATCACGCTCGAGGATTCGCTGAGCGCCTACGGGCGGATTTCCGCCAGTGACTCGGTCATTCTGCGCGGCGCACCGCAAGACTTGTTCGGCAACAATCCGCAGATCGTGATCCCGTTACGCGACGGCCGGACGCTGCTCAGCGACGGCGAGGTGGTCGCGGCCTTCGACTCCAGTGGGAACTTCTTCGGCGTCGTGATGCCGCGAGGGCGCGGTCCCGGTGAGGTCACCACGCTCTCTGGGCTGTGGCAGTCGGCCGATGACTCGCTGTGGATGGTGGATCCGTCGACGCGGCGCATCTCGCGCTTCGCCCCTGATCTCAAGTACGTGCGCAGCGTCGAGTATCCGCGATTCGGCGAGAACAGCGCCCTCTCGATCTTCGGCGGGCTCGACCGCGACACCACGGCAGTGGTCGAATTCAACTTCTCCGATGCCCCTGGTGGTCCCGGCATCATGCGTATCGAGTACCGCGTCGGCACCTGGGTGATGGGTGGCGCGGCGGCAATCGGTGAGCCGCGGGTGTTTGGCATCGCGCAGCGCTTCGCCCCTGGGGTGGTGCCAGCGGGATTCTCCCTCAGCCCGCCGTTCTCGCCGACCGCGCAGTGGCGCCCGTATGGCCGCTGCATGATCTACGGATTTCCGGAGCGCTGGGAGTTGAGCATTGAATCGCCCGACGCCAGCGGCCGCTTCACACCGGTCACCGTCATCCGTGCGCCCCTGGCACTCGGCGATGCCGTCACGCCAGAGCGCAAGGAGAAGCACATCGTCGACGCGATGGCGGGCATGCCGGCGAACAACAGTGAGTTCCCGCGTGACCAATACGAGCGCGCGCTGCGCGAGCACGTCACGTTCCCGGAACGCGAGCCCGCGTTCGGCCGCGTGCTCGTCAGCGACGACGGCGCAATCTGGGTGCAGCGCTATCGCGAATCCGCCGAGCGAGAGCGCGATTACTGGACGATCATCGACGCGCATGGCCTGAGCGCGTGGCGCTTCGAACTGCCGACCCGCTCGCGACTGCTCGCGGTGCGTCCGCAGGGCGCGTTCGTGGCGACGCGCGATGCGGACGATGTGGAGACGCAGGCGTGGGTACATCTCCCGAAGCTCAAGGACATCAAGGTCGTGCCGGCCTGTCGACTAGCACCGTAGTCACGGCACAGCGGAGCGCTGCCTACCCGTGCAGCGCCTCGGCCACGAGCTCGATGTCGCGCGGCGTGGTGTGGAAGTGCGGTGCCAGCCGGATCGCGCCTTCACGGATGCTATGCACGATGCCCGCCGCGCGGAGCTTGGCCGAGTCCGCCGCGACATCCGGCGTACGAACGGCAACGATGCCCGCGCGCTGCGCACTGCGCTCCGGCGTCAGCACGGTGTAGCCCGGCCGCGAGACCGCCCAGCGCCGCAGCTCCGCCGTGATGGCCAGCACCTGTCGCTCGATACGCTCGGGCCCGAGCTCGAGGAAGAGCTCCAGCGTCGCGTTCATGCCGACGAAATCCTGGATCGGCAGCGAGCCCACTTCGAAGCGCTGGGCGTCGTCGCGCCAGGCGGGATCGTAGTCGAGGAACTTCGCGAAGTCGCCCGCCGTCGCCTGCGAGAGCCAGCCGGCGGCCGGCGGCTCGAGCTGCGCGATCAACTCCTTGCGCACATAGGCGAAGGCCGCGCCCCAAGGTGAGCAGAGCCACTTCTGCGCGCCGTTGGACACGATGTCCACCGGCACATCGCGCACATCGAGCGCACAGGCACCCAGTCCTTGGATGCTGTCCATCGCGAACCAGATGCCGCGCATCCGGCAAGCCGTGCCGATGCGCTTGGCATCGATGCGATACCCCGTCCAGAACGACACCCAGCTGAGCGCGACGCCCTTCACGCGCGGGTCAGTTTCGATGCGGCGCAGGATCTCTGCTTCGTCCACCGCGAAGCCCTGCATCGGCACGCGCTCGAACGTGAAGCCGCGCTGCCTGGCGGCCGCCATCCAGGGATACACGTTCGCGGGGAACTCGCCTTCACTA
>PNKF01000289.1 GCA_013822285.1 Gemmatimonas sp. | reverse complement strand
TGGTATTCGTTGCCGTGGATGAGCGTGCCGACACCCTCGTTGGAGAAAATTTCGGTCAGCAGGCCGTCCATCATGCGGCCGTCGAGGAGGTGGACGCGCGGCGTGCCGCTCTCGATCGCCTTGACCGCGTGCGCGGCCTTCGAGCGGAGCGGCTCGTTGATCGAGTCGGGATTCCGGGCGAGCACGTCCCGGAGCACGTCGACGTTGATCTGCTGCTGGAACTTGCCGGCCACTTCGAGTCCAGGGCAGGGCGTGAAATAAATGATCTTCGTCGCGTGCAGCGCCTCGGCGAGTTCGGCGGCGAGGAGGTCGGAGTTGACGCGCAGCGGGCGGCCGTCGCGGTCGAACGCGATTGGGTTCACCACCGGCACGACGCCCGACGCGATGAGCTGGAGGAGGAACTCGCGGTCGACGCGGTCGACGCGGCCGGTGAACTGGTGGTCGACGCCGCGCAGGATGCCGACGGGCGCGGAGCGGACGGCGTTGGTCAGCGCGGCCTTGAGGTTGTTCTGCGTCAGGTCCTCGAGCACGAGGTGCGTGACGCGGCCCGCGGCGCGGATGGCGAGGTCGAGGGTGGCGGCGTCGGTCACGCCGGTGCCGAACGAGTCGGTGATCGGAACCTTGCGAATGGTGGAGAGCTCCTCGATCTGCTTGCCGATGCCGTGGACGATCACGACCTTGATGCCGAGCGAGCGGAGGACGGCGACGTCGAGAAGGATGTTGCCGAAGTTCTCGTCGGCCACGATGGCGCCGTCGATCGCGAGCACGAAGATCTGGTCCTGGTAACGCGGGACGTATTTCAGGATGCCGCGGAGATCGGTGGGCTTGATGTCGGCGCCGTTGGACATTGTTCGAGGCGCAACTCTTCGGGCATCGCGCCGCGCCCGTCAATGGGGATGTGCGCCTTGGTGTGCGGTGCGGGCGCGAGCCATGCCACGAGCGCACCCGTGGATGTCGAGCTAGGCTGCGGCTGAACTTCGCTCCGCTCAGAATGACACGAGTGGAGTAATGATTTCCGACACCTGTCATTCTGAGCGCAGCGAAGAATCCACAGCTACGCATACCAGTCCGCGGTCAGATCGTTCCACTCGGGGTTCGTCTGCTCGATTAGTTCGATCTTCCGTTTACGCAGCCAGCCTTTGAGTTCGGTTTCGCGCGCGATGGCATACCTGATCTCGCGGAATTCCTCGAAGTAGACCAACCGACTTAGCCCGTATTTTTTCTAGAATCCTTCGATGATCTTGTTTCGGTGCTGCCAAATTCGGCATTCCAAAGAATTGGTCACACCGATGTAGAGTGTGCCATTGCGCCGGTTGGTGATGATGTAAACGCAGTAAGCCTGATGTGCGCGAGCGGGCATGACTGGATTCTTCGCTGCGCTCAGAATGACACGCTTCTGAAGTAGGAATCTAAACGAAGGTTTGATGCGCGCTCAACGCACCACGACGGTCCACTGCAGCGCGGGGCCGTTGGCGGTGAGGCGGACCGTGTAGCGGCCGGGGGCGAGACGGTCGGTCGGCAGCAAGGCGACGTAGTCGGCGTCCTTCCAGCGGCTGAGCAGATTGTTGCCCGGCAATTTCTCGAGCGAGGGCACGAGCACGATCTCGCGTTCGCGCAACAGCGCCTCGACGCGGCCGAGCTGGAGGTGTTGGTCGGCCAGGCTCGCGGTGAAGTGGATCGGATACGCGTCGCCGCGTGCGACGCTTTCCGGCGCGTTCACGCGGTCGATCGTGGCGGCGAGCACGGGGCGTTCGGCGAACGCGGCCTCGAGGTCGGCGCCGAGGCCGGTGCCGCCGCGCGCGGCTGTCGCGGCGAGCGTGAAACCCGGACGCTCGAGCGGACGCGAGAATTCGACCGGGAGCTTCTGCCAGCCGGCCTGGAGCAGGCGTGCCGTCGTGGCGCGCTTCGCCATGTCCTCGTAGGGGCGGAAGGCCGGGCCCTTTTTTCGGTAGAAGACGTTCACGAGCGTGTAGCCGACGATGAAGACCGCGATGGCGAGCACGACCCACTTCATGGGCCAGGGTTTCGGATGGGATCGGCGGGCGCTCATCAGCCCGGCAGCAAAAGCGGCGGCGCGCGCCGGCACAAGCGGGTTTGCACGGCGAGAGGTGGCGGAAGAGCTTCGGGCTTGGCCGGTGCGGAGCTGTAATGTCGGGGCGTGAAGCCCCTCCCACCTGCGGACCGCAAAAACCATTGCGCGAGGGCGGGGGACTTGTTGAGTTGCCCGACTCACATGAAAAAGTGGTCGCAGACGTTCATCCCCACGCTCAAGGAGAGCCCGGCCGAC
>PNKF01000288.1 GCA_013822285.1 Gemmatimonas sp. | reverse complement strand
CCCCGCGACGGTTCTGGGACCGTCTGCAGGACTTGATCGTCGACAACTGGGCGCGCTACCGGGCGGGGGATCCCCTCCGCAACCTGGTGGACAAGCGCGCGGGCTACTAGGAGCCTCGACCGGACACGATGGAAAAGATCATCAAGGCGGCGGTGGAGCGTGGCGCGAGCGACCTGCACATCAAGGCAGGCGACGTCTTTCGTGCGCGCATCGACGGCAAGCTGGTGCCGCTGACCAAGCAGGCGCTGACGCCGGATCAGACGAAGGCGATCGCGCTGCGGCTGATCGCCAACGAGGACGACCGGGCGCGCATCGACAAGATCAACGACTACGACTGCTCCTGGGGTGCGCCGGGCATCGGGCGATTCCGCGTGAACATCCTGCGGCAGCGCTCGAGCTTCATGATCGTGATGCGCGTGATTCCCTTCGAGGTGCCGAACTTCGAGCGCTTGGCCGTGCCCGCGGTGCTCAAGCAGATCTCCGAGGCGGAGCGGGGGATGATCCTCGTCACCGGCGTGACGGGCTCGGGCAAGAGCACGACGATGGCGGCGATGATCAACCACATCAACCAGCATCACAACAAGCACATCGTGACGCTGGAGAACCCGATCGAGTTCCTGCATCGTGACCTGCAGAGCTCGGTGACGCAGCGCGAGATCGGCGTCGATACCGAGAGCTTCCGCATGGGCCTGCGCGCCGCGTTGCGCCAGGATCCGGATGTGGTGCTGATCGGCGAGATGCGCGACGCCGAGACGATCGACACGGCGATGAAGGCGGCCGAGACGGGGCATCTGCTGATCTCGACGGTGCACACGCCGGATGCGCAGAGCACGGTGCTGCGCATCATGGCCATGTTCCCGCCCGAGGAGCAGGACGTGGTGCGCGTGCGCTTGGCGGAGTCGCTGCACGCGGTGGTGTCGCAGCGTCTGCTGCCGCGCAAGGACGGCAACGGCCGCGTGGCGGCGTTGGAGATCATGATCGTCACGCCGACGATCCGTGACCTCATGCTCGACCGCGACAAGGTCAATGAGATCCGCGATTACATCGCGGCGGGCGCGGAGCAGTACGGCATGCAGACTTTCGACCAGCACCTCGAGAAGTTGGTGCATGATGGCACCATCGACCTGAAGGTCGCGCTGGCGGCCTCGACGCGCCCGTCGGACCTGGCGCTCAAGTTCAACATGGGTAACTGAGATGCAGCTGCAGGGAATATTTGCGCCGGTGATCTCGACGTTCCATGCGGGGTCTGAGGACCTGAACCTCGATGGCTTCGCGTCGAACGTGCGGTCGCACATCGCGGAGGGATTGGGCGGTGTGGTGGTCGCGGGCTCGACCGGCGAGGCGGCGCTGCTGAGTGAAGCCGAGCGCGGAGCCCTGATTGCGACTTCGCGTGAGCACGTGCCCGCTGGCAAGCTGGTGATCGCCGGCTGCGGTGGTGAGAGCACGCGGCAGACGGTGTTGCGCACGAAGCAGGCGAAGGAGCAGGGGGCCGACGCCGTGCTGGTGGTCGCGCCGCACTACTACGCGAACGCGATGACGGAAGAAGTGCTGCGCGCGCACTACCGTCGCGTGGCGGACGAGTCGCCGTTGCCGGTGATTCTCTACAACATCCCGAAGTACATGCATTTCGCGCTGTCGGCCGAGCTGGTGGCGGAACTGGCGCAGCACCAGAACATCGTCGGCATCAAGGACAGCTCGGGCGTGCTCGACATGCTCAAGGGCTTCTTGAAGGCGCAGTCGCCGACGTTCAGCGTGTTGACGGGCAGCGGTAGCGGCTTGCAGGCGGGGCTCGAGGCGGGTGCGCGTGGCGGCATCCTCGCGGTGTCGCTGTTTGCGGCGGGCTTTGCGCTCGAGGTGTTCGAGGGCGTGCGCGGCGGCGAGACGGCACGCGCCGCGAAGGCGCAGGCGCGGCTCAAGCCGATGGCCGACGTGATCGTGGCCAAGCTCGGCGTGCCGGGCGTGAAGGCGGCGATGGAGGCGGTGGGGAAGGTCGGTGGCACGCCGCGCATGCCGCTGCTGCCGCTCGACGCGGCCGGCCGCGCGGAAGTCGCAGCCGCACTCGCAAGCTGACCTAGGGACTGCTGCACCACGAAGGCACGACGGGAGCCGCGACTCACCTTGAGGCCCGCAATCCCAAGAAGCATGGCATTTCTTGGCGTTGCGATTCCGCGAGCACACACCCTACCCCCTCGTGCCTTCGTGGTGAGTGCTCTTGTGGTTGCCGTGCAGGTTCGCACTCCCTAGATTCTTTCTACGCCCCGCGCATCCGCGGGGCGTTTTTTGTGCCCGCCCGCGGGCCTCGGCTGCGTCCTCCGCC
>PNKF01000287.1 GCA_013822285.1 Gemmatimonas sp. | reverse complement strand
GTCACGACCGAGGCGCGGAGCTCCTCGGCCGTCTTGTCGATGTCGAGGCGCTGCAGGAGCTCGCGCACCGCCGGGGCGCCGATGTCGGCCTTGAAGGCGCTGTCGCCTTCTTCCTTGGCCTTCATGCGGAGCTGGAGGTACTGCTCCTCGTCGAGGAGGTCGTTCATCTTGACCTCCTGCGCGCCCGGATCGATCACGACGTAGTTGGCGTAATAGATCACCTTCTCGAGATCACGCAGGGTGAGGTCGAGGAGGTTGCCCATCGGGCTGGGCAGGGTCTTGAAGAACCAGATGTGCGCCACCGGCACGGCCAGTTCGATATGGCCCATGCGGTCGCGACGCACCTTGGAGAGCGTCACTTCCACGCCGCAGCGATCGCAGATCACGCCGCGATAGCGGATGCGCTTGTACTTGCCGCAGTGGCACTCCCAGTCCTTCACGGGGCCGAAGATCTTCTCGCAGAACAAGCCGTCCTTCTCGGGCTTGAACGAGCGGTAGTTGATCGTCTCGGGCTTGGTCACCTCACCCCACGACCACCACGACCGCAGGCCGGCCATCTCCAGCCGCTCGCGCTCCTTGGGGTCCCGGGGGCCGCGGATCTCCTCAGGAGAGGCGATGCGGACCTGGATATAGTCGAACGCCGACGCGCTCTTCTCGCGGACGCTACGGAAATCGATCATGGCTTACTCCTCAGTGCCGAAGGGAGACGAAATGCCCTGGTGCCCACCTTCAGCGTGCGAATCCATCGTCACGTGGATGCCCAGCGCCTGCAGTTCCTTCACGAGCACGTTGAACGACTCCGGCGTGCCCGGTTCCGGCAGGTTCTGGCCCTTCACGATCGCCTCGTACACGCGCGAGCGACCGCTCACGTCGTCCGACTTGACCGTCAGGATCTCCTGCAGGGTGTGCGCCGCGCCGTAGGCTTCCAGCGCCCACACTTCCATCTCACCGAAGCGCTGGCCGCCGAACTGGGCCTTACCGGCCAGCGGCTGCTGCGTCACCAGCGAGTACGGTCCGATGCTGCGCGCGTGGATCTTGTCGTCCACGAGGTGGCTGAGCTTCAGCATGTACACCTGGCCGACCGTCACCGGGTTGCTGAAGGTCTCGCCCGTACGGCCGTCACGCAGGCGGATCTTGCCGCCCGGGTTCATCCCGCCCGCAATCATCAGCTCGCGCGACGCCGCATCCACATCCGCGTCGCTCTTCTTGCCGAGCATCGCGGCCAGCGCCGGACGCCCCATCGCCTCGAGCAGGCCCGCGTCATCGAGCTCCGCGCGCTTCTCGAGTTCCTTCAACGCCTTCTTCAGCTCGGCCTTGGTCGACGCCGGGGTCTCCGCCGCGTCGATTTCCGCCTGGTGATGCGCCACGGCATGCTGCGTCGCCGTGCGCTCACGCGCCGCCAACTCCTTCGCCGCACCGGCGAGGTAGTCGAAGGTGCGCTGGAACGCCGCCTTCGAGGCCGCGCTCATGCCACGGCCGTTCAGGTCGTTCACGTTCGCGTCGGCCAGCAGCTCGACCTTGTCCGCTTCGGACTGGGCCGGACGCAGGTCCGCGAGGATCGCGCGGAGCTCTTCGGCCGTGTATCCCGGCGCCGGCGTCTCCAGCTGCAGCGAGCCACGCACCCACTCCAAGCCCGCGAGACGCAGGCAGAGCCCGATCTCGCGCTCGTTCGCGCCCTGGAACACCGGCGTCTTCGCGTAGAAGCCGAGGATCTTCGCCGCCCACCCGAGGTGGGTCTCGAGGATCTGGCCCACGTTCATGCGCGACGGCACGCCCAGCGGGTTCAGCACGATGTCCACCGGACGACCGTCCGGCAGGAACGGCATGTCTTCTTCCGGCACGATGCGCGCCACGATGCCCTTGTTGCCGTGACGGCCGGCCATCTTGTCGCCCACCGAGATCTTGCGCTTCTCGGCCAGGTACACCTTCACGAGCTGGATGACGCCCGGGGGCAGTTCATCCGGCTTGAGGATCTGGTCGATGCGCATTTCCGCGCGCTCCTCGATCTTCGCCTTCACTTCGTCGGCGGCGTCGATGATGCGACGGACTTCCTCGTTGACCTTCTTGTTCTCGACGCGGAAGGTCTTCAGGTCCAGCGTCGCGAGACGCAGGCCCGAGAGCAGGTCGCTCGTGAGCGTGGTGCCCGCGGGGATCGCCTCCTCGACCGTACCGGCCTGCAGCGCGAGCGCCACCTTCTGGCCCTCGAGCAGCGCCTTGATCTCCTCGTCGCGCACGTCGTTGACGCGCACCTTCTCCTCACCCTCGAGACGGCGCACTTCACCGATGCGTTCGCCGCGGTCCTTCTCGACGACCTGGTCTTCCACGCGCGAGAAGATCTTCACGTCGATGACCACGCCCTCGACGCCCGGCGGCACCTTGAGCGACGAGTCCTTCACGTCCTTCGCCTTCTCGCCGAAGATCGC
>PNKF01000286.1 GCA_013822285.1 Gemmatimonas sp. | reverse complement strand
GTAAGCGTCCGGCCGGCGTCCTCCTAGGCGGAGCGAGGTGAGCTCGGTAAAGTGGCGTGATGGGAACGATTGTGGCGGAGGTCATCGATGCGGGGAATCGCGACTCGCGTGGGCGGCGACGAATACCCGTGGCGCAACGCGCCGACTACGTGCGCGCGTATCGCGAGAGCGGCTTGAACCAGACGGCCTTTGCGAAGCGTGAAGGGCTGCGCTACTCGACGTTTGCGCACTGGGTGCAGAAGGCGGCGAAAGGGGAGCTGGTCGTCTCGCGACGCGAGGGCGCGATGCAGTTTGCTGAAGTCCAGATGCCGCCGAGCGCGGCAGCGACGAACAGCACGTGCCTCGAAGTGCGCCTGTCTGACGGCGTGGTCGTGCGCGGCGATGATGTGCAGAAGCTCGCCGCGCTGGTGCGGGCGTTGCGGAGCTGACGCGATGCTCGCCTTCCCTGCGGCGGTGCGGATCTACGTGGCGGTGCAGCCGGTGGACATGCGAAAGCAGTTTAACGGGCTGTGGAGCGCAGTCGCGGAACAACTCGAAGAAGATCCACGCAGCGGTGCGGTCTTCTGCTTCATCAACAAGGACCGCACGCGACTGAAGATGCTTTATTGGGACGGCACCGGCGTGTGGGTGCTGGCGAAGCGATTGGAGAAAGGACGCTTCTCGTGGCCCACGCCGAGTGAAGCGCGCAGGAAACTCTCGCTCGCGCCGGAGGCGCTGGCGTTGCTCGTCGGTGGCGTGGAGTTGAAGCAGGGCTCGCTCAAGGCGTGGTATGAGCGCTGAGAGAAAATAATATAACGAACGCGGAACTTTTGGTGCGCGGTCTGCTCTCATCGGCGCTGACGTGAGCGCCGCTGCGATCAACCCCGAAGAAGTCCAACTCCTGCGCGAGGAGAATGCGGTCTTGCGGGCGCAGATCGAGTGGCTGAAGAAGCAGCTCTTCGGCGCCGGCAAGAGCGAGAAGCTCGACCGGGCGCAGCTGTTCTTGAAGTTGGCGGAGCTGGAAAAGCTCACGGCCGCGGCGGAAGCGCCGAAGCAGACAATCACCTACGAGCGCACGAGTGCGCCGCGAGAGAAGCGTCCGCTCGCGGCGGAGACCTTCGCGAAGCTGCCGGTGAAGGAGACGATCGAGATCGTGCCGGAGCCGGTGCGGGCGCAGCCCGAGAACTACGAGCGCATCGGCGAGGAGCGGACCTTCGAGGTGGACGTGGTGCCGCCGCAGCTCTTCAAGCGCGAGATCGTGCGGCCGAAGTTTAAGCGTCGGGATGATCGCGACCAGCCGCCGGTGATCGCGCCGGCGCCAGCGCGCCCCGTGCAGGGCGGCTACGCCTCGGCTGGTTTGCTCGCCTGGGTCGCGCTCTCCAAATACGTCGATCACGCACCTCTTTATCGTTTGGAGCAGATGTCGGCGCGCTGGGGGAGCGTCGATCTCGCGGCAGACGATGGCCGACTGGATCGGAATAACCGCGGAGTGGCTGGAGCCGATTTACCGGCGGATGCAAACCGAGTTGCTCGGCGGTGGTTACGTCCAGGCTGACGAGACACCGGTGCGATGTAACGACCCCGACGAAAAGCGCGGGGGCACAACTCAAGGTTGGCTATGGGTGATCAGTCGTCCTGGCGGCGATGTCGTCTTCGATTGGCGGCTGTCGCGCCGCCACGGCGAACTCACCTCGCTCCTCGGCGACTACCGCGGGCTGCTGCAGTCCGATGCCTATGCCGCCTATCCTTCGTTTGCGCGCGAGCGCGACGGCGTCGTGTGGCTGGGCTGCTGGGCGCACGCGCGGCGTTACTGGGTCGAGGCGATGTCTGAATCGCCCAAGGCCGTGAACCTGGTGCTGCGGCTGATCGGTGAACTTTACCTGCGCGAGCGGGAGTGGGATGCCGCGAATGTCGGCGCGGCGCGCGCCGCGCTGCGCCAAGAGCACTTTGCTCGACCGCTGCGTTGGCTGCGGCGGCTCGTGATCGGCCTGCGCACGCGCCATCTGCCCCGATCGCTCATCGGCAAGGCTTGCGCGTATCTGCTCGATAACTGGGAACCGCTCACGGCGCATCAGCGCCACAGTGAGAGCCGGCTCGACAACAACCTCGTCGAAAACGCCATCCGCCCCTCGGCCATCGGAAAGAAAAACTGGCTCTTCATCGGCCACCCCGACGCCGGCCAGCGCTCCGCCATCATCTACTCGATCGTCGTCTCCTGCCAGCGGCACGGAAAGGATCCGCTCGCTTATCTGCGCGACGTGCTCACGCGGCTGCCGCAGATGACCAACCAAGACGACATCGCGGCTCTGACTCCCGCCCGTTGGTCTGCCTCGTAATGGTGGCTACTACGAGAACGGATCGTAGGCACTAGCCATCAACCCGAACAGAGTCTCTGTCAGATTAGTGGCTACTACGAACCGTCAACGGGGACGCCCGTCGGACGCATAC
>PNKF01000285.1 GCA_013822285.1 Gemmatimonas sp. | reverse complement strand
ATGGAGCACAATCACGCGGCGGTGCAGCGCTTCATCGAGCTCGCGCGCACGGATCTCGATGACGCGCTGGAGTACATCCTGCTCATCCCGCGCCGCGCGATGGCGATCCGCGCCTTCTGTGTGCTCCCGCTGCTCTTTGCCTACGCCACGCTGCGCGATCTCTCCAAGTCGCGCGCGATGCTGACGCCGGGCGGCAACGTGAAGATCTCGCGGCGCGAGGTGAAGACGCTGATGGTCGTCGGCGTGCTGGCGCTGGTGAGCAACAGCGCGCTTCGGCGCTTGGTGCGTCGCGTGAAGGCCAGGCCGTTCACGCTCGTTCCGGCGAGCGTTTAGCGTGGACGCGGCGGGGCTGTCCATCGCCGCGCCGACCGGCTTCCGCGGCGCGTTCCGCACGGATCTCGAGGCCCGCGCCGTGTACAGCGAGGCAGCCGGCATCGAGCGTATCATGCCAAGCGCGGTGGCCGTGCCCGCCGATGCCGACGACGTCGTCACGCTGGTGAAGTGGGCCGCTGAAGCGCGGGTTCCGCTCACGGCGCGAGGCGCTGGCAGCTCGATGGGCAATGGCGCCGTCGGCCACGGCGTAATCGTCGATCTCTACCGACTGGACACCTTCGGGAAGATCGACGCGGAGACGCGCCGTGTGGTGGTCGGACCGGCGGTGCCGCGGAATCGCGTCGAGCGCGAGGCGTTGAAGGACGCGCTGATCTTCCCCGTGGATCCGTCGAGTGGCGCCTTCGCGACGATCGGCGGCATGGCGGCGACCAACGCGGCAGGTGCGCGCACAGTGAAGTACGGCGCCATGCGCCGCTGGGTCACAGGGCTCGACTGCATCTTCGCGAATGGTGCGCGGGCCTGGGTGCGCCGCGGTGAGGCGCCCCCCGACGACATCGGTGCGGTTGGACGTTTCCTCTACGACGTCGGTCCCATGCTACGCACGCTCGACGCCGATACGCTGCGACACCCGGGAGTGCGCAAGGAATCGTCGGGCTACGGCCTCGCCGACTGGCTCGCGAGTGGCGATCTCGTCGACGTGCTCGTCGGCTCCGAAGGCACGCTGGCCATCATCGTCGGCGTGGAGCTGCAACTCGCGCCGCTGCCTGGCGGCACCGCCGGATTGCTCGCCGGGTTTCCGGATCTCGAAGGGGCGGCGGCCGCGGCCGTGAAGTTGGCCGAGCGCGGCGCCAGTGCCGTCGAGTTGCTCGACCGCACGTTCTTGGAGATCGCGGCCAGCGCGGGCGATCCCCTGCCGATCGCCCTACCGGGCGGTCTCGAGGCCGTGCTCATCGTCGAAGTCGAAGGGGCCAGCGAGCTCGATGCGGTTTCGCGTCTGCGCGAGTTCGGAGGCTGGTGCGAAGCGGGCGGCGCGACCTTTGTGGAAGAGGCCCGCGATCCGCACGAAGAGACGCGGCTCTGGCAACTGCGCCACGCGGCGAGCCCGATCCTCAACCGGCTCGCGCCGCGGGTGCAGTCGATGCAGTTCATCGAGGACGGCTGTGTACCGCCCGATCGATTCGCCGAGTACGTGCTTGGCGTACGGCGTGCGCTCGACGACGCCCGCGTCCGCGGCGTGATCTTCGGCCACGCCGGCGACGGCCATGCGCACGTGAATCCGTTGATCGACATGCAGGAACCCAACTGGCGCACGCGCATCGACCAGCTGATCACGGACGTCACCGTGCTCGTCGCATCGCTGGGCGGCACACTGGCCGGCGAGCATGGCGACGGCCGCTTGCGCGCCGCCTTGGCCGACACCGTCTGGAGGAGCGAGGCCCGCGAGGCCTTTGCCGCCACCAAGCAGGCCTTCGACCCGCTGGGCATCCTCAACCCTGGCGTGCTGGTCGCTCCCAGCGGCGCGCGCCCCTTCACGGACATCAAGTACGATCCGTCGCTGGCGCCGCTCCCAGCCAGCGCACGCCGCGCCCTCGACGAGGTCGTGCAGACCAAGGGCTGGGGCAAGTTCCGATTAGACCTACTCGAGCGACAGAAGTAAGTTTGAGGCGTGGACGGAGCCGACTCCGTTCACCCTTCTCCGTTCACCGTCCCCGCAATGCCGCACTTCTATACCGCGCCCCGCGTCACCGTCCTCGCCCGCCCCGTCTTCACGCAGCCGGAGCACCTGCCGGTGAACTGGATCGGCGACAGCACCGACGGCGAGAAGCTCGCCGAGTTCGCGGGCCGGCTCTGCTACATGAGCCAGAAGAACCCGGCCTCGCGCACGACGCAGGAATACCTCGAGAACATCAAGAAGCAGGGGCACGGCTCGGTCTTCGAGCACGCCAACTACTCGCTGCTGCTCGAGGGCGTCTCGCGCTCGCTCACGCACGAGCTGGTGCGGCACCGCGCCGGCTTCGCCTACTCGCAGCTCTCGCAGCGCTACGTCGATGAATCCGACGCGGCCTTCGTGATCCCGCCGGCCATCATCGGCGACGAGGCGCTGGTCGAGGCCTGGAAGGCGCAGATCGAAA
>PNKF01000284.1 GCA_013822285.1 Gemmatimonas sp. | reverse complement strand
TGTCGGTTGCCAACTATTCCGCACGGCGGTGACAATTAAAACTCCCCACTTTTAACGGGGAGAAAAGAGCGGTCACCGGTTCGCGTGCCGGCTGAGCTTGGGCCCACGAGGAGCCCATGATCACCGAGCAGCAATACCGGAGACTAATGAAAGAATACCGCAAAGGCGGCCGCGTTGGCGCGGCGGCGATGAAGGCTGGGATAGATCGGAAAACGGCGGCGAGATATCTCGCCCAGGGACATGGGCCGGAGGAGCGGCCTGCACGGTGGTGGCGCACGCGGGATGATCCGCTGGTGGCGATCTGGCCGGAGGCGGAGTCGTGGTTATCGCGAGCGCCAGAGGTGGAAACGAAGGCGCTGTTCGAGCACCTGCTGGCGACGCGACCGAGCGAGATCGACGCGCGGGCGCAGCGCTCGTTTTATCGACGCGTCGCGCGCTGGAAGCGCGAGAACGGGGCGCCGCGAGAAGTGTTCTTCCCGCAGGCCCGCGAGCCGGGACGGAGCCTACAGCTGGATTGGACTTACGCGAATGAGCTGAACGTGGAGGTCGGCGGCGAGAGCTTCCCGCATCTGCTCTGCCACGCGGTGTTGCCTTACAGCAACTGGGAGTGGGCCGTGCCGTGCCGATCGGAGTCGTTCCTGTCGCTCAAGGCCGGGCTGTGCGGGGCGCTATGGGAACTCGGAGGAGTGCCGAAGCAGTTGCAGACCGACCAGAGCTCGACGGCGACGCACCCGTTGCGGCGAGCGGCGAGAGAACGCGGCTTCAATCCTGAATACCTCGAGCTGTGCCGACACGTGGGGATCGAGCCGCGCACCATCAATCGCGCCTGTCCGCATGAGAACGGCGACGTGGAGTCGGCGAACGGGCATCTGAAGCGTCGCTTGGAGGCGCACCTGGTGTTGCGTGGACGGCGCGACTTTACGCGAGAAATGGACTACGCCGCGTTCGTCGCGCAGGTCTGTCGTGGAGCGAACGCGCTGCGTGGACAGAAGGTGCAGGAGGAGTTGGCGGTGCTGGGCGCGTTGCCGGAAAGCCGATATCCCGAGGCAGAGCAAGTGGCGGTGCGAGTGTCGAGCTACTCGACGGCACGAGTGAAGGAATGCGCCTACTCGGTGCCGAGCCAACTGATCGGCGCGATGGTCACCGCGCTTGTCACCGAGGGCGAGGTGGCGTTCGTGCATGGCGGACGGGAAGTCGCGCGTTATCGTCGGCGCCGCGGAAAAGAACCCGCGATCGATTACCGCCACGTGATCCACAGCTTGATGCGCAAGCCGGGGGCGTTTGCGGGTTATCTCTATCGAGAGGAGCTCTTCCCTGGTCCGGTGTTCCGGCAAGCCTACGATCGGCTCAAGCAAAGTGAGGGAGATCGCGCCGATGCGCGCTACGTGCGCATCCTTGGGCTGGCGGCTGAGGTCGGCGAAGTCGTGGTCGCCGACGCGCTCGGGCACATCCTGCGCGAAGGAGAGCTGCCGCACGAGGACGCAGTGCGGGAGAAAATCCAAATGTCGAAAGAGGTGTCGCCGAGGGCGGCGTTGGCGTGCTTCGAGCCGGAGCTGCACGGTTACGACGAACTGCTGGAGGTGGCCAAATGAGCGCGGACACCACGAATATACTTTTACGCTCACTCGGGCTGACCACCGCCGGACGGGTGCATCTCGAACTGACGAAGCGAGCCGAAGCCGAGAACTGGGGATATGCTCGGTTCCTTCGGCGCCTGATGGAGGAGGAAAGCAACGAGCGGCTGCGGCGGCGCATCGAGCGACTCCGCAAGCAGTCGGGATTGCCCGCGGCCAAAACACTCGCAGCACTCGACGAATCGCGACTGCCCGAAAAGGTGCGTCGGCAGATGCCGACGTTGCTGACCGGTGAGTTTATCCGCCGCGGCGATAACCTGCTGTGCTTCGGATTGCCGGGGCGCGGCAAAACGTTGTTCGTCGCCGCGCTCGCTCACGAGCTGATCACCCAGCACCAACTCAAGCTGCTCTTCACGCCGACGTTCCGCCTGGTCTCACAGTTGCTCGCTGCGAAACGCGACCTGAAGCTGCCCAACTTGCTCGCCAGA
Source organism: Gemmatimonas sp. (assembly GCA_013822285.1). Taxonomy (GTDB): domain Bacteria; phylum Gemmatimonadota; class Gemmatimonadetes; order Gemmatimonadales; family Gemmatimonadaceae; genus Pseudogemmatithrix. The sequence goes on along the minus strand of PNKF01000284.1, from coordinate 411 downwards.
CTGGAACGCTTCGACGCCGTCATCCTCGACGACCTCGGTTACGTCCAACAGTCACGCGAGGAGATGGAAGTGCTCTTCACCTTCCTCGCGGAGCGCTACGAAAAGCGCAGCGTCATCATCACCTCGAACCTGGTCTTCAGCCAGTGGGATCAGATCTTCAAGGACCCGATGACCACGATGGCCGCGGTAGACCGGCTCGTGCATCACGCCGTGATCCTCGAGTTTACCGGCGACAGCCACCGTGTGCAGACCGCGAAAGCGAAAACTAAAACGTGAGTCCTGAGGTGGAGGAAGGGGCCCAACCGCGCCTCACTTACGTGTGGCGCTGGCCCCTTCCTCCACACCTCCATCCCCACCGAACGATGGGGAGGAATAGTTGGCAACGTGCGGAGATCTAATCGTCATTGACCA
>PNKF01000283.1 GCA_013822285.1 Gemmatimonas sp. | reverse complement strand
GCCTCCTGCTTTTATGGCGGCATGATCGTGAAATATGCCGACGAGAAGCCGAAATGCCCGACGCAGATGCATTTCGGCGAGCACGACGAGCATATCCCGATGAAGGATGTCGAGGCCATCAAGGCCAAGCGCCCGGACTGCGAGGTGTTCGTCTACGACGCCGGCCACGGCTTCTACTGCGACGAGCGCGCGAGCTTCCATGCGCCGAGCGCGAAGGTCGCGTGGGAGCGGACGCTGAAACTGTTCGCCGGCGCGATGGGCGCGGAAGGGCGCGCCAAGTCGACCTGACGCTACTGCCCCGGACCGCGCAGGCCGGGCATGTGGTCCGGGTCGGTCGGGTTGAAGCGGTTCTCAACCAGCGAGGCTTGGCCCATCCGGCGGTTGCGCTCGACGAAACTTCGGCCAAGCTCGACCTGCGTGGGCTCCCAGGCCTTGAGGGCGGCATCGACGTCGCCCTGCGTCTCGCGCAGGCAGTCGGCGAGGTGCCAGGCGTTCACCGCCGCCTTGGTGGTGGCGGCACCGGCGTGCGGGCGCGATACGAAGGCCGCATCGCCGATCAGGCAGGCGCGGCCATAGGCCATGCGCGGCAGCGCCAGATCGTACAGGGCTTGCAGGAACGGTTCGTCGGTCTTGCCGATGACCTCGGCCACCGCCGGCGGCATCAGCCGCCTCGCCTCCGCTTTGACGGCGGCGATGAATTGCGGGCGCACGGCGCCGGCCGAGAGCGAGATCGGGCGCATCACGCCAGCGCGGTCGGTCATCAGCGCGTCGAACTCCGCGCTCTCCGCCACATTGCGGTACCAGACGAAATTGACCGCGCGGGCATCCCGTCGATCGGTGGAAGGATCAGGGATCGGATACACGCTGATATGGCTATAGGGGGAGACGCCATAGGTCACCGAGTCGGCGAACAACTCCCAGGTCTCATCCAAAAGGGCCGCCTGCGGGACGAATCCGCGCCAGCCCACATAGCCCGCATAGGAGAGCTCGGCCTCCGGTGCGAACAACCGGCGGCCGGTCGAGAGGATGCCGTCGGCGAACACCACGAGGTCGGCGCGCGCCGTCCGGCCGTCGGCGAAATGCGCGTCGATGCCGTCGGCGCGCTGGGTGACGGCCTCGCAGGAGGCGCCAAGGTGGTAGCGCGCTGGATCGAAGCCGAGAGTAAGAGCCCGGTGCAGCGAGCCCCATGACGTGAACTGCCCGGGCGTCAGCTTCTCCGACACGATACGGTTGCCGGCGCCGAGATGCCGGTAGCGGGTCACGAAGGTACTGACCTCGGACAGGTCGATGCCGGCGCGCTGCTCCAGGAGCCGGGCCATTTCGGGCACGATGCGCAGGCCTGCGCCGTTGCCCACCAAACGTTGCGGTACGCGCTCATACACGTCGACTTCACAGCCGACGCCGCGCAGCGCGAGCGCCGCCATCAGCCCGCCGAGCGAGCCGCCGATCACGAGAACGCGGGGAGCACGAGAGGATGGGATCACGACGGCGAAGCTAGCGGACGGACGGCGAAACGCAACCTCCGTCAGCGCTCCCGGAAGGTGCGTGCGATCTGCTCGCTCAGCGGCTTGGTCAGATAGTCGAGCGCCGTGCGGTTCTGGGTACGGATGAAGACCTCGACCGGCATGCCGGGGATGAGTTGCAGCTCGTCCTGCAACCGCTTGAGCTGGCTTTCCTCCAGCGCGACGCGGGCGGAATAATAGACCTGCGTGATCGGCCCTGCGGAGGTCGCCTGCTGCTCGCGGTTGAGATCGGCCGAGACGTGCTTCACCCATCCTTCAAGGTCCGGCATGGTGCGGCGATTGCCGGCGGCGATACGCACCGTCACCTTGGCGCCGACCGCCACCTGATCGACGTCGGGCGGGGCGATCTTGGCTTCCACGATCAGCGCATCGGTATTCGGGACGATCAGCATGACGGGGTCGCCGCGGGCGATCACGCCGCCGACGGTGTGCACCGCGAGCTGATGCACGAGGCCCGCCTGCGGCGCGCGGATATCGATGCGTTTGAGCTCGTCAGCCGCTGCGTTCAGGCGCTCCTGCAGTTCGGCGATGCGGGACTGGGTCTCGCGCAGATCCTTGAGGACCTCGGTGCGAAAATCCTGGTCGAGCTGCAGGATCTGAATCTCGGTTTCGGCGATGCGGCCGCGAGCGCGCGCGATCTCGGCCACCAACTGGCCACGCTCGCCCTGCAGCCGCGCCTGATCGCGCTGCAGGGCGTTGTAGCGCACGATGGTGACGAGGTTCTGCTTGTAGAGGTCGGCCACGCCGGCGAGTTCCTCGCCGATGTAGTGGATTTCCTTCTCCTTGGCCTCCTGCTGGGAGGTCAGGCCGCGGATCTCGTTCTCAGTCTGCGCCACGCGCTCGCGCAATTGCGAGCGCTGGCCGTTGCGACCGCTGCGACGCGCCTCGAACAGCTTGGCCTCGCCTTGGACCGCAGTGGCGACGGTCGGGACATCGCGGCGCGAGAGCAGCGTTTCCGGAAAGCTGATCG
>PNKF01000282.1 GCA_013822285.1 Gemmatimonas sp. | reverse complement strand
GGTCCTCTCCTGTTGAAGCCCCATCTCGCTCTCCGTAACTTCGTGGGATGACGCGTGTCTTCAGCGGGATCCAGCCCTCGGGCGAATTGCACATCGGCAACTACCTTGGGGCCGTCAAGAACTGGGTCGCGCTGCAGGGCCAGCACGAGTCGTTCTTCTCCATCGTAAACTATCACGCGATTACGGTCGCGTATCAGCCGGACGACCTGCGCCGTCGCACCCGCGACATGGCGATCTCGCTGCTGGCGTCCGGGCTCGATGAGTCGAAGTGCACGCTGTTCGTGCAAAGCGACGTGCCCGAGCACACCGAACTGCAGTGGATCTTCAATACCGTCACACCGCTCGGCGAACTCGAGCGGCAGGTGCAGTTCAAGGACAAGTCGAGCAAGCAGGAACAGGTGATGGCCGGCCTGCTCAACTATCCCGTACTGCAGGCGGCGGACATCCTGCTGTATCTCGCCGACACCGTGCCGGTCGGAGAAGACCAGATCCAGCACCTCGAGCTCTCGCGCGTGGTGGCTCGCAACTGGAACGCCCGCTTCTCGCCCGATGCGCCGTTCTTCCCAGAGCCACAGCCGAAGCTCACGCCGACGCGTCGCATCGTCGGGCTCGACGGCCAAGCGAAGATGAGCAAGTCGCTGGGCAACACGATCAGCCTGCTCGAGACGCCGGACGAGATGTGGAACAAGCTGCGTCCCGCGATCACCGACCCGGCGCGTCAGCGGAAGTCGGATCCGGGCACGCCGGAGAACTGCAAGACGATCTTCGAGCTGCACAAGGCATTCTCGAGCGCCGAGACGGTCAAGGAAGTCGACGAGAACTGCCGCGGCGCCAAGTGGGGCTGCATCGACTGCAAGAAGGTGCTGCACGCCAACATGGTCGCGGAGCTGACGCCGATTCGCACGCGAGCGGAAGCGCTGCAGGCCGATCCGAAGCAAGTGGATGCGCTGCTGGCCGAGGGAGGCAAGAAGGCTCGCGCCGTGGCGCAGGAGACGATTCGCGCGGTGAAAGACAAGATGGGGCTCGATGCCCGCGGCTGAACTGCAGGAATGGGTGGAAGTACTTCGCCTCGATCTCGGGGCGAAGCTGCTCATTGCCATCCTCGCCGGTGGCGCGATCGGCCTTGAGCGCGAGCTGCGGCGCAAGCCGGCGGGGCTGCGCACCAACATCCTGATCTGCCTCGGCTCCGCGCTGTTGATGGACCTCTCGATGCGCATCGCGGGCAATCACGCCGGTGACCCGGGCCGCATCGCCGCGCAGGTGGTGACGGGCATCGGCTTCCTGGGTGCCGGTACGATTCTCCATACGCGGGGCACGATCACGGGCCTCACGAGCGCGGCGACGATCTGGGTGGTCGCGGCGATCGGCCTCACGGTCGGCGCCGGCTATCTCTTCGAAGCCCTCGGGGCGACGATCACCGTGATGGCCGTGCTCGAGGGATTGGGCTGGATCGAGCGCCGCTATCTCGACCATCCGAGCGATGGCGGCGATGGCATTCCCCCGAACGAGTGGGACGCGCGCAGTGGCGGTCGCCGCGGTGGCGACGAGACGCAGCGCCGTCGGGCCAGTGACCGTCCGCTGCAGGGTGATGACGCGTGAGCGAGCGACTGATGGTCGTCGACCTCCGCTCGACGGCGCAGGCGTTCAATCTTCCGGACCGCGTGGCGCAGGCAATCACGGATGCCACGCCAGACGGCTGGCGTGTGCACATCGTCTCGGCGGTCACGGACTCCTTCGGCGATGGCGCGCAGGCGCCGAGCGAGGAGTCGCTCTCGGTGATTCCCGGGGCGGAGGTGTACGTGGGCTTCGGCATGCCGCGCTCGCTGTTTCTCGCGGGGCCGCAACTCAAGTGGGTCCAAACGGGCACGGCGGGCGTGGCGACGCTGCTCTTCGATGAGATGCGCAACGGCGACTGCCTGCTGACGAACGCCGCTGGTCTCTACGGTCCGACGATCGCCGAACACGTCCTGGCGGGCGTGCTGCATTTCCTCCGCGCGTTCGATCTCGCCGAGGAGATGCGCCGCGACCGGGTGTGGGACCAAAGCGCGTTTGCGACCCCGCGTGCCTTGGTGCGCGAGGTCGATGAACTGCATGTGCTCGTCGTCGGCGCGGGCGGGTTGGGCAGCGAGATCGCGCAGCGCTTCTCGGCGCTGGGTGCCCGCGTGACGGGGGTGCGCCGGCGGCCGGGGCTGGGGATTCCCGCGGGCTTTCATGAGATCCACGGCCCCAGCGAGCTCGACGGGCTGCTGCCGCTGGCCGATGTGGTGGTGTTGGCCACGCCGCTGACCGAGGAGACGCGGGCGATCTTGGATGCGCGGCGCGTGAAGGGCCTCAAACCCGGCGTGATCGTCGCGAACGTGGCGCGCGGCGCGCTGTTGGATGAGCCGGCGCTGATCGATGGCCTGTCGTCCGGCCGCATTCGCGGCGCGGTATTGGACGTGTTCGCGAAGGAGCCGCTGGCGGCGGATAGCCCCCTGTGGCAGCTTCCACGCGTCGTCTGGACGCCGCACGTGAGCGGTGTCT
>PNKF01000281.1 GCA_013822285.1 Gemmatimonas sp. | reverse complement strand
CGCGTATTGCTCGGGGGTCAGGACGGAGACCGTGCCGAGGCGGCGGACATCGACATACTCGAGTAGGCGACCGCCATCGAGCTCGAACGCGAGGCAGCAGTACGGGCGGACGGGCGCGGGACGTGCGGATGCCGATGCGTGCTCGGCACGCAGCGCGGAACTGCCCAGCGTCCCCGGACCGAGCAATAGCGCGCCTGTGAATCGCGGTACGACGACGAGGCGATGACCGCGTGAGAGTTGCAGCACGATGGCCTTGGCGCGCCGGAACACTCGAACGATCGATTGCCCGATGATGGGTGTCAGGTCCGGTGTCGGCCCGGCGTGGCTGCGGCTCGAGGGAGCACGAAGGACATCGGTTCGCAGCACCTGCGCATGCTCCAGCACTGCGCCGCGGAGCGCCGCGTCGAGATCTCGTGCAATGGTCTCGGTCTCGGGTAGCTCAGGCATCGCGGGAGAGTGGTCCGGCCCTGCGCCGACGAAGCCGCAGGGCGCCGCGCGGTCAGCGCGCGCGCGCCAATTCGCGCCAGCCGATATCGCGGCGCAGCTGCCGCCCCGTGAACTGCACGCGCTCGGCGTGGCTCCGGCTCTTCGCCTGCGCCTCGGCGAGCGTCGGTGCGACCGCCGTCACGGCAAGCACGCGACCGCCGGCCGTCACGAGTTCCCCCTTCGCGTTGCTCGCGGTGCCCGCGTGGAACACGGTCACGCCGGCTTCGGCGGCTGGGAGGCTGATCGCGTCGCCGCTGCGCGCCGTGCCAGGATATCCCTCGGCGGCGACGACGGTCGTAATCGCCGCGCCAGGCTGCCACGAGAGCGTGGGGAGCGAGGCGATCGAGCGTCCCTCGACGATCGCCTGCATCGGCGCGAGCAGGGACGAGGCCATCATCGGCAGCACCGCCTGCGTCTCGGGATCGCCGAAGCGACAGTTGAACTCAACGACCTTCGGGCCGTCCTTCGTGAGCATCAGGCCGGCGTAGAGCAAGCCTGTGAACGCGCAGCCCTCGGCGCGCATCGCGGCCAACATCGGCAGGATGATGGTCTCGCGCACGCGAGAAACGAGCGTCGGCGTGCACGTGGACACGGGCAGGTACGCGCCCATGCCACCGGTGTTCGGCCCGGTGTCGCCCTCACCGATGCGCTTGTGGTCCTGGGCACCGAGCATAGTGAGTGCATGCGTGCCGTCGGTCAGGGCGAAGAGTGACAACTCTTCGCCCTCCATGAACTCCTCGATGAGCACTTCGGCGCCCGCCTCGCCGAAGACCTTCGCGTCGAGCATGTCGTCGACCGCGGCCTCGGCTTCGGCGACGGTCATCGCAACGATGACGCCCTTGCCTGCCGCGATACCGCTGGCCTTCACGACGACCGGTGCACCGAGCCGTCGGATCTCGGCCTTGGCGTCGGGAATCGTGGTGAACGTGCGTGCACTCGCCGTGGGGATGCCGTGCTTGAGCATCAGCTCCTTGGCGAAGCGCTTTGACGTCTCGATGCGCGCGGCGTCGGCGGTAGGACCGAAGATGGCACGGCCAGCCGCACGAAACCGATCGACGATGCCCAGCGAGAGCGGTGCCTCGGGGCCGACCACGGTGAAGCTCACCTGCTCGCGCTCAGCGAGGGCGAGCAGGCCGTCCACGTCCGTCGCCTTCACGTTGATGCAGCGGCCGATCGTGGCGATGCCGGGATTGCCGGGAGCCGCGAGGATCTCGGCGGCGGGGTTGTCTTGCCTGAGCTTCCAGGCGAGCGCGTGTTCGCGCCCGCCCCCGCCGACGATCAGGATCTTCACCGCGCTCCGCCCTTCATCGCATCGGTGAAGGCGTCCTTGGCGCGGCGTGCCGTGTCGCTGAGCTTATCGACGGCGTCCTTCACCTGGTCACCGTAATACGACGCGCCCTGCTTGATGTCGTCGCCGAGGCGATCGCCCGGCTTCACGTCGGCGCGCTTCACGTAGTCACCGGCGAGGATCTTGGCATACTCGCCGGTGGCCATCCAGCGCTGCAGCTCGCCAGCGCGCACGGTGAAGAACGGATGCGTGCGGAAGGCGGTGTTTATCGCCTTGAGCACGGTGTCCCAAGCGGAGTCGTCCATTTCGTACTCGCGCGACTGTTCCTTGAACGCCTCGAGGTCGAGCGTGTCCCCGAACTCGCGGCCGCCGGCCATCTTCATGAAGCTGGTGAGCACGACATCCGGATCCTGCGTTCCGAGCAGCGCGGCGCGGTCGCAGGAGAGTTCGCTCTTGCGGTACCACTCGAGCAGCGCGAGCTGGAAGGGCAGGATGGCGACGCCGGCGAGGAAGGGCAGGTTGCCCATCCCCAGCATGAGGATGATCTGCGCGACGGTGCGATAGGTGACGTGCCCGCTCATCACGTGGCCGAGCTCGTGCGCGAGGATCACGCGCAGCTCGTCGCGCGTGAGGTGCTCGATGGCCGCCGAGTTGATCACCACGAACGGCTCGCCGAACCCCACGGCGCCGGCATTGATGGTCGGCGTCTGCGTGACGTAGAGCTGTGGGCGCGTCGGCCAGTCCAGGGTCTGCAGCACTTCC
>PNKF01000280.1 GCA_013822285.1 Gemmatimonas sp. | reverse complement strand
TGACGTGAAGGCGAACCTCACCGGCGGCGGCCAGACCGGCCAGGCCGGCGCGCTCCGCCTCGGCATCTCGCGCGCGCTCGTCAAAATCGACGAAGCGCACCGCGGCAAGCTCCGCAGCCTCGGCCTCCTGACCCGCGATGCTCGCGCGGTCGAACGTAAGAAGCCGGGCCGTCCGAAGGCGCGTAAGAAGTTCCAGTTCAGCAAGCGTTAATTGAACTGCAGATATGAGATGTAAGATGTAAGACGGAAGGTTCACCTACTCTTACAGCTTACATCTTACATCTCACATCTTCAGTTGTAGGTCGTAGTTCGCAGCATCATCTCACAGCGAAGCCGAGGCATCCCAGGGTGCCGTGCCAATCGGGCGCGGTCTGGACCTGCCGACGAAGCGACGCAACGTCTCCAAAACCAAGAGCACAGCACAATGTCTAGCCCGAGCATCAACGATCTCCTCCAGGCCGGCGTCCACTTCGGCCACCAGACCCGCCGTTGGAACCCCAAGATGCGCCGCTTCATCTTCGCGGAGCGCAACGGGATCCACATCATCGACCTCCAGAAGACGGTCTCCCAGATCGAGAAGGCCAAGGAACTGGCCCGTTCGGTCGTGATGCGCGGTGAGCAGGTCCTCTTCGTCTGCACCAAGCAGCAGCTCGCGGCGATCGTCTCGGCGGAAGCCGAGCGCTCGGGTTCGATGCACGTGACCGAGCGCTGGCTCGGCGGCCTGCTCACGAACTTCGCCACCGTCAAGAAGCAGCTCCGCAAGCTCAAGGAGCTCGAGGCGGGGTCGGTCGAGGGCGGCGCCTTCGAGAACTACACGAAGAAGGAACAGCTGATGATGACCCGCCAGCGCGACAAGCTGGCGAAGAATCTCTCCGGCATTAAGACCCTCGGTCGCCTGCCGGGCCTGCTCTTCGTCATCGATGCCAAGAAGGAGCGCATCGCCGTCGAAGAAGCGAACAAGCTGGGCATCCCGATCGTCGCCATCTGCGACACGAACGCCGATCCGGACCTCATCACGGCGCCGATCCCGGGCAACGACGACGCGATCCGCTCGGTCGAGCTGATCACGAAGGCCCTGGGCGATGCGATCGCCGAGGCCCGTCGCGAAGCCCCGGTGCGCAACGAAGTCGAGGAGTCGGGCGAAGCCACGACCTACTCGTCGGAGCGCGGCACCGAGCGCGAAGGCCGTGACCGCGGCGGTCGCGGTGGCGATCGTGGTGGCCGTGGTGGCGAGGACAAGGGCGGCCGTCCGCGCCGTCGTCGCGCCAAGCCGGAAGCCATCGCGGCGCGCCTGAAGGGCGCCGAGGGTGGCGAGGCCGGGGAACCCGCCGCCGAGTAAGCGGCCGTTCCGCGGCTCGGATTGGTCCGACCCCGCGTCCAGACGTATCTTTCGGTCGCCGCCGGTCGAGTAGCAGCTCGCTCCCGGCGGCGACGTCACACCTGAGTATCCCTAACGAGAATTCCGATGTCTGCCACGCAGATCAGTGCCAAGGATGTTGCCGAGCTCCGTGCCCGCACGGGCGCCGGCATGATGGATTGCAAGAAGGCCCTCGAGGAGGCCAACGGCGACATGAGCGCCGCCGTGGACATCCTCCGCAAGAAGGGCATCGCCAAGGCCGACAAGCGCGCCGACCGCGCCGCGTCCGAGGGCCAGATCGTGATCTGGACCAACGCCGACGCGACGGTGGCTGCGATGATCGAGCTCAACTGCGAGACGGACTTCGTGGGCCGCAACGACGAGTTCGTCGCGCTGTCCAAGAAGCTCGCCGAGCACCTCGGCCAGGACGCCGCGGTCGACGGCCTCGTGGCCGTGGGCGCCGATGGCGCGTACCTCAGCACGCCCTGGGCCTTCGACAAGGCGCAGACCGTGGGCGACATCGTGAAGGCCGCCTCGGCCAAGACGGGCGAGAAGGTCGAGCTGCGTCGCATCGCGCGCTTTGCGACCAGCGGCGTCGCTGGCTCGTACCTGCACTTCAACGGCAAGGCCGGCGTGATCGTCGAGATCGCGGGCGGCAAGGGTGAGCAGGCCAACGAGCTCGGCAAGCATGTCGCCGAGCACGTGGCGGCGGGCGTGCCGGTCGTGGCGATCGCGGTGGACAAGGATGGCGTCAGCCAGGAGTTCATCGCCAAGGAGCGCGAGATCTTCGTGGCGCAGGCCGTCGAGAGCGGCAAGCCGGAAGCCATCGCGCAGAAGATGGTCGAGGGCCGCATCCAGAAGCTGCTGAGCGAAGTCACGCTGCTCGGCCAGCCCTGGGTCCGCGACGACAAGCAGACGGTCGGTGATCTCGTGGCGGCGACGGCGAAGGCGGCCGGTCAGCCGCTGGCCGTGAAGCGCTTCGTGCGCTTCAAGATGGGCGAGAGCTAAGCAGCCACCGCCACCCTGACCCCGCACTCCCGCATGGCGCTCAAGTATTCCAGAGTCCTGCTCAAGCTCTCCGGCGAAGCCCTCGCCGGTGACAAGGGCTTCGGTTTCGACTTCGACACCATTCGGGAGTTCGCCCGGCAGGTGAAGGCCATCAGCGAGATGGGCGCGCAGATCGGCATGGTGATCGGCGGCGGCAACATCGTCCGCGGG
>PNKF01000279.1 GCA_013822285.1 Gemmatimonas sp. | reverse complement strand
TGCCGGCAACTTCATGCAGGTAGCGCTTTTGAACCGGCACGCCGGCGGACGTGCGCGAATCCGCTTCGATGAACGGATCGGCTCCCATCAGGGCTGAAAACCCAGCGCGCGCTAGCCGATCAAGCAACAATCCGGCCCCGCAGCCGACATCGAGGATGCGCTGCGAGGGAGCGATCCCCGCCGCGCTCAGCACGTTCAGCAGCGGCTCGGGTCTGGTCAACGCTATCAGGCCGCCGCCGACGCTCGAAAGCCGCAAGACGTGGCGGTCCCGCTGCGTCGCCAGCCATCGTGCGAGCCCATTTTGGCCGCGCGGATTGAAGGAGTAGTAGTCCTTCGGATAGTGCCGCGCCATGACGTCGGCGGGCGGAATATCGACGATCTGCACGGTTCCGCAATCGCCGCATTCCACATAATCGAAGACCTCGCGGGTTCCATGCATCATCTCCCGGGCGCGATAGAGCGTGTGCGGGCCGGCTGCGCCACAGATTCGGCATGGAAAAGAACGGGTCGGCATGCGCGCTCCTGTCACGACATTGGAGGGAGCGACCCTATGGGTTCAGCGACCGGTTCGTCAAAGTGCGGACGGATGCACGTCGGTTTCCGCGCGCATCGAGCCGGCGATATCAGCGCCCCGCCAGCGCAGCGATCTCCTCAAGCGCGGCCTCGACCGCACCGCCGCCGGCCGCCAGCGTGAACTGCCTCTGCCAGGGCATCAATTGCGCGAGGCCGCCCTCCCACCAGCGCGAAGCAAGGATCTTTTCCCGCAATGCCTCATCGAAACGATAGCGGCGGATCGTCGCCGGCATCCCGGTCACGATTGCGAAATCCGGCACGTCGCGGGTCACGATCGCGCCTGCGCCGACCACCGCGCCGATACCGATGCGCCGGCAGCCCGGCATGACGACGGCATTTTCGCCGATCCAGGCATCGTGGCCGATCTCCAGCGCGGGCGACGGCTCGTTCACATTGAACATGTATCCGTAGCGGCCCGGATAGAACATCGGACTGGTGCTGATGCGGTCCATCGGGTGGTTGAGGCCCCACCGCATGGTCAGCGCCATGGAGACATAGCGGCCGATGCGCAACCCTTTGCGCGGATGCGGGGTGAGTTCCATCAATGCGCCATACGAATAGGCGCCGACCTCCACCCCGTTGCGTTCCCACAACAATCGCCGCCAGGTGCGGCTGTAGCACGGGCCCCCCTCCCAGCGCCGCGCCAGCCGAATGGCGAGCCGCGACGGAACCCGCTCGCCACCGAGGCGCAGCAGCGCCCGCAGGCGCGGCGACTCGATCAGCGCCGGATCGTCGAGGAAGCGCGCGTCTCCCGGCTGTTCTCCCGTCCAAGATGCAGTGACCGCTGTCTCTATCATGCCCTCAAGATAGCAAGCGGGGCCGTTTCGGTCAGCCCCCGCTTCGCCCGCAGCAGAGCGAACTCTCTAAAGTTCGATCATCGCCACACTTCGTCCACACAACGGCCGCAGCCTCGCTGCTGGTCTCGTGGAGCAAGCCGCGAAGGCTGGCACTTACAGGACGGACGCAATGCTGCGGGTGACTCAAAGGCACGTCGGACGTGCGGTGGACGTGACGGCGGCCGCTCTGTTTCCGCTCGCGGTTCCCTTCCTGGTGCTGGCCGCACGCAGGCGGTGGCGGCTGCAGCTTTCACGCGGGCTGCAGGACCGTATCGGCGTGACCGTGGTGCGGAACCACTATTACGAGCCGGTGACCACCGAGTCCGATTTCATCCACGACCCCGCGGAGGTGCGCAGCCTTCCCGGCATCGACTTCAACCTCGCCGGCCAGATCGCCGTCCTCGAGAAATTCGACTACGGCGCGGAGTTGCAGGCGCTCGAGGGCCGCACCATCAACGGCAGGGTCTTTTCCTACGCCAATCCGATGCTCGGCGCGGGTGACGCCGAAGCCCTCTATTCATTCATCCGCGCGTTCCGGCCCGCCACCATCGTCGAGGTGGGATCCGGCCACTCCACGCTGTTGGCGCGGCTGGCGATTGCCGCCAACCAGGCCGAGACGGCAGCCTACGCGCCGCGCCACATCTGCTTCGAACCGTTCGAGAATCCCTGGCTGGAGGGCGTCGGCGCGGAGATCCGCCGCGAGCGCATCGAGCGTGCCGATCTGTCGCTGTTCCGCGAGCTGCAGACGGACGACCTGGTGTTCATCGACTCGAGTCACGTGGTCCGCCCCATGGGGGACGTGGAATGCGAGTTCCTGCGCATCTTGCCCGTATTGCCGCCGGGCGTGCTGGTCCACATCCACGACATATTCACGCCGCGCGACTATCCGGCCGAATGGTTGCGGACGCAGCGGCGGCTGTGGACCGAGCAATACCTGCTGGAGGCCTTCCTCTCGTTCAACAGCGCCTTCGAGGTCATGTTCGCGCTCAACGACCTGCACCATCGGGATGTTCCAGCCTTGCGCCGCGCATTTCCGATCCTCGCGGCGCAGCGCGAGGCGGCGCCGGGATCGTTCTGGATGCGGCGCAAGCAAGCCGCGGACTAAGCCCGCAGCGGCTCGCCTCCTCCCGCGATGCGGGCGCGGATCGGGGCCGCGGCCGAGAGCCAGCGGCTCATGCGCCGCT
>PNKF01000278.1 GCA_013822285.1 Gemmatimonas sp. | reverse complement strand
GCGGCTCGGCTTGCAGCGGCACCAGCACGCGATCCGCCGAGGCCAGCGTGCGCCGCGTGACAGGACCCAGGCCCGGGGGAGTGTCCACGACGACGATGTCGCAACGCTCCTTGGCCGCCGCGAGCATGCGCGGCAACTGCTCGCCGCTGGCGATCTGCTCACCGTAGTTCGTGTGGTCGGCGAGGTCGGTGACCGACCCGGCAAGCATCACGCGCAGCCACGGCAGCGTCGTCGGCAGCAGCACGTCGCGCAGGCTGCGCTCGCCGGAGAGGTAATCGGCGAAGCCATACGTCGGGTGGTCCTTGCGCAGGCCGGCGCCGAAGCGAACGGAACCCTGGGGATCGACATCGACGAGCAGCGTCTTCATGCCGCGCCGCGCGAAGGCGGCGGCGAGATTCACGGCGGTCGTCGTCTTGCCGACGCCGCCTTTCTGACTGACGATCGCGAGGACCTTGCCCAACGTCAGGTACCGGCCGAAGGTGAGGAGCTGTCGGTGGCGATCAGCTGGTCGAGCGTCGCCTGCGCGTGGGCGACCCAGCGTTCGGCATCGGGGCCGGCGGGTGCTTGCGCGAGGAACGCCTTGAGATGCTTCACGGCGAACTGTCCGTCGCCGCGCTTGATGAGCAGGAACGCGAGCCCGTAGTGCGCACCGGAGAGCGAGGGGTCGATCTCCAGCGCTTTGCGATACGCGCGGATCGCTTCTTCGACGCGGCCAATCTTCGACAGCGCGATCGCGAGATTCTGCAGGACCTTGAGATCGTCCGGCCGTTCGCGCAGCGCGAGGCGGTATGAGGTCACCGCCGCGTCGAAGTCTCCCTGACGTTCCAAGACCAGCGCCTCGCTGAGATAGTCGAGGCGCTGCCGGTCCTGCGCGTTCTCGGAACGGCCGCCGAAGAGGCGGTCCCAGAAGGACATAGGGCGTCTGGATGGGGGACGGGCATAAGCTATAGATACGCCTCTACCGAGGGAAGCTGTGACGCGACGGTTGGCGGCATCCGTCAGCCGTCGTGCGTCCCTTACAGGAGTCGGTCCCTCGGACGTAGCTTGAAAGCATGCCGACGCGCCGCGCTCCGAAGGAGACCTTCCACGTTGACTGGCCGCTGTTCGGCGAGCTGTCGCGTGCCCTCGCGCTCAAGGTCTCGAAGAGCTTCGACCCGGATCTCGTGGTTGGCATCGCGACGGCGGGTGTGGTGCCCGGCGCCGTGGTCGCCGCCATGCTGGATCGGCCCTTCCACTCGATGATCGTCTCGCGGCGCTACTCCACGAAGACGGTGCGTGAGACCCCGGCCGTGCTGTCCGCCGCGCCGCCGGACGTCATCGGCAAGCGCGCCCTCATCGTGGATGAGACCTGCGACGGCGGCGACACGATGCGGCTGGCCATTGCGGCGATCGTGAATGCGGGGGCCAAGGAAGTGCGTACCGCCGTGAGCTTCAAGACGGGCCCTTACATGCCGGACTTCCATGCACTCGAGACCGAGGCGCGCATCGTGCTGCCCTGGGATCGCGAGCAGATCGTCAACGGCGTACTGGTCCAGAATCCCAAGTACGACGGACTGATCTAAGCTAGACGCGGGCGCCGTGCCCCTCGGCGCTGCCGGCCAGCGCAGACCGCACGCGATCCGGCGCAACCCCACGGTGCGAGGCATGCCAGGTCACCTCGCCGTCCTCGATGATGAGGATCTGCGGCGACTCGTGCCGCACGCCGAACCTTGCCTCGATGGCCTGCGACAGCGGACGCTGCGAGAGCACGTCGACGAGCTCCAAAGTGACGCCGTCTTGGTTGGCCATCTTGCCGAGCACGTGCTGGCTCCAACCGCAGAGCGAACAGGTCGGCGAGTGCTTGTAGACGATGGTCCGGCCTGCGCGCGCCGCGAGCGCGTCGGCAGACGCGAAAGTCGCGGGAATGATCAGCCGAGCTCCGCGAGGGCCGCTGCGTAGCCCACGCCCTCCGTGAGCCGCTGATACACATGCGCGATGACTGCCGGGCTCGCGAGCAGGAAGCGGCAGCGCGCCGCGCCATTCGAACGGCATTCGACTTCGAGGCAGCCGAGCTGCTCGCCCGCCACACGTCCGAACACATCGGCCAGCATGCCGGCGGAGTAGTAGCAGCTGGGATACGGCATCGCCGCCGCCGGGTCCGATTCGGCCCAGTCGGCGGAATCGAAGGCGACGGCGGTGTCGCCGATCGGCTCCAACGTGACCACGCCCCACCCCGTCTCGGTGAAGAAGCGCGCCGCCGCCTGCTGGAACTGCGCATAGGGCAGGGACTCGGGCGCGCCCATGCCGTTGGCCGCGCACCACTGCTGCATGGCGGCCAGCACGCTCTCACCACCGGCGTAGCCCGCCTCCTGCAAGACCGCTGCGAAGCCATCGCCCAGATCGCGCACGAGCGCGGCGCGCAGCGTCGTCAGCGAGCTGCGCGGAATGGCGGAGAGCGCCGAGGCGCCGAGCGTGAAGGGAGTCATCGTCAGCCCTAAGAAAGGGTCACTGGCCCAGTCGGCGCAAGAGTTCGGCTTCGTCGATGACCGCGACGCCGAGCTCCTTCGCCTTGTCGAGCTTGCTGCCTGCCTCGTCGCCGGCGACCACGAGATCCGTGGCCTTGG
>PNKF01000277.1 GCA_013822285.1 Gemmatimonas sp. | reverse complement strand
TGAGATCGTGCCCGCACCGGGCAATCCGCGTACGGGGCACGTGCGGCGCGTGACGAATCGCGCGGGCGGACTCGAGGGCGGCATGACCACCGGCGAGCCCTTGGTGCTGCGCGTAGCGATGAAGCCGATCTCCACGCTGATGCGTCCGCTGCAGACCGTGGACGTGAAGTCCGGCGAGACGGCCGCGGCAGCAGCCGAGCGCAGTGACGTGACGGCGGTGCCGGCGATGGGCGTGATTGCTGAGGCGATGACTGCGCTCGTGCTGGCGGATGCCGTACTCGAGAAGTTCGGCGGCGATTCGCTGGCTGAGTTGCTGCGCAATCACGCCAGCTACCTGCAGCGGGTGTCGGAGCGTCTGGGATGATGCCGGCGCCAGAGCGCATTGTGCTCGTGGGCCTTTCCGGTGCAGGGAAGAGCACTGTCGGTCCGCTGGTCTGTGCCCAGCTGGACGCCGTCGGCGAGCATGATTGGGGCTTTGTGGATCTCGATGCGGAGATCGAGGCCAAGGCCGGCCGGACGATTCCGGAGATCTTTGCGCGACAGGGCGAGGCGGCCTTCCGGAAGTTGGAGCGGGCGGTCTCGCGAGAGGTCGCCGCGAGCGGCCGGATCGTCGTGGCGACGGGTGCCGGCTGGATTGAGCTCCGCGAGGCCGTGGAGGAGATGCTTCACCGGTCAACTTCGGTGTATTTGCGGGTTTCGCCCGAGGTGGCGTCGGCTCGGATTTCGGCCCAGGGCGGAGGGCGGCCGATGGTGGCGGGGGCAGATCCGGCCGAAAAGCTCCGAGAACTTCTCGCGCGGCGTGAATCGCTGTATCTGCAATCCCAGCATACAGTTAGCGTAGATTCGATGCCGCCAGCCGATGTCGCTGCTTATATAGTTGCGCTTGCGACGGGGAGAGCACGGAACTAGGATGACCTCCCTGTTCCGTCTCGACCCTCCGAGTGCATGGCCACGACCAAGAAAACAGCAGCCAAGTCCGCCGCCAAGACGGCGACCAAGAAGAAGGCGGCCGCCAAGAAGGCGCCTGCGAAGGTGCCTGCGAAGGTGCCTGCGAAGGCGCCAGCCAAGGCGCGCCGTAGCGCCGTCGAACCGGAGCTTCCGCACGACGAGGACGCTGCCCGCGCGGCCGCCGGTAAGTCGCTTGTCATCGTCGAGTCGCCCGCCAAGGCGAAGACCATCGGCAAGTACCTGGGCTCGGCCTACGCCGTGAAGGCGACGGTCGGACACATCCGCGACTTGCCCGTGAAGAGCATCGGCATCGATCCGGACAACGGCTTCGAGCCCGAGTACGTCACGATTCCCGGAAAGGAAAAGACGGTCGCTGAGTTGAAGAGCGCGGCGAAGACGGCGAAGGCCGTGTTCATCGCGACCGACCCTGACCGCGAAGGCGAGGCGATTGCCTGGCACGTGGAGTCGCAGATCAAGAAGACGTCCGCGCCGATCAAGCGCGCGCTGTTCTACGAAATCACCAAGGACGCGGTGACGAAGGCGCTCACC
Organism: Gemmatimonas sp.; assembly: GCA_013822285.1. Lineage (GTDB taxonomy): Bacteria > Gemmatimonadota > Gemmatimonadetes > Gemmatimonadales > Gemmatimonadaceae > Pseudogemmatithrix. Next base: position 1,107 of record PNKF01000277.1, on the reverse strand, counting down.
GAGGCCCGTGCGATCGACAGCAAGAAGGTCGACGCGCAGCAGGCGCGTCGCGTGCTCGACCGACTGGTGGGCTACAAGGCCTCGCCGGTGCTCTGGAAGACCGTCAAGAAGGGACTCTCGGCGGGCCGCGTGCAGACCGTCGCGCTGCGCCTGCTGGTCGAGCGTGAGCGCGAGATTCGCGCCTTCGTCCCGCGCGAATACTGGACGATCGCCGCGCGCCTCGAGCACGAGGGGCAGGAGTTCGTCGCGAAGCTGCATCATCTCGACGGCGAGAAGCCGGAGATCCCGAACAAGTCGGCGGCGGACGCGATCCTCAAGGATCTCGCGGGCCGCAAGCACTTCGACGTCACGGACATCAAGCGCCGCGAGCGGCGCAAGAATCCTGAGGCGCCGTTCAAGACCTCCACGCTGCAGCAGGAAGCGGCCAAGAAGCTCGGCTTCGGCTCCAAGCGCACGATGCGTCTCGCGCAGAACCTCTACGAAGGCGTGGAGCTGGGCAAGAGCGAGGGCGCCGTCGGTCTCATCACCTACATGCGTACGGACCACGTGCGTGTGGCGGAGACCGCTGCGGCGGCCGCGCGTGACTACCTCGGCGCGCATTATCCGAAGGAGTTCCTCGCCGATGCGCCGCGCCTCTTTCCCGCGGGCAAGGATGACGCCGCGCAGGGCGCGCACGAAGGCATTCGTCCCACGGATCCGGCGCGCACGCCGGAGAGCGTGGCCAAGTATCTCTCGCCCGAACAGCTCAAGCTCTACACGCTGATCTGGCAGCGCTTCATGGCCTCGCAGATGGCGCCGGCCGTGTTCGATACCACCACGGTGGATTTCGACCTCGGACGCTATCTGTTCCGTGCCACCGGCTCGGTCATCAAGTTCCAGGGCTTCCTGGCGCTGTACAAGGAAGCGCGCGAAGAAGGCGATTCGAAGGCGCTCGAGGACGAGCAGGCGCTGCCGGCCATCGAGCCGGGGGAGCACGTGCCGGTGCGCGGCATCGATCCCTCGCAGCACTTCACCGAGCCGCCGCCGCGCTACTCCGAAGCCTCGTTGGTGAAGGAGCTCGAAAAGCGCGGCATCGGCCGGCCGTCGACCTACGCGAGCATCATCTCG
>PNKF01000276.1 GCA_013822285.1 Gemmatimonas sp. | reverse complement strand
CACAACTGCGAACAACAACTTCGCTCTCGCTGCGTAAGACCTAGTCTTACCGTAGCAGTGCCTGAGAGGTAGCCCTGCCCGGGGCGACGCTCAGGTATCGCAAATCCGGGCTGGCTGTCTGGCGTGCCCTCCGCCAGCCGGCGAGATCAAGAAGGGCTCATCCGTACGACGGCGGCCACTCGGCCAGCGTGCGGAAACATCAATCGAGTGGATACGCGCGTAGACGCTGTGGAAGATCTTATGCAAGACGAGGGTTCGAATCCCTCCGCCTCCACTTTGGGCAGCACGACGGCTTGAAACCGAAGGGGCGCGCATCGCAAGATGCGCGCCCCTTCGCGCGTGTCGTGTGCCATGTGCTAGGCGGTGGAGCCCGTAATGGCGTCGGCGACGGCCTTCGCAGAGCGTCCGACGCCGACGAGCGTCGCGCTGGCGAAGCCGGTCCAGTCGCCGTAGCCGAGCGGGAACAATTGCGGGTGGGCGGCGGCGCGCACGCCGTTCATCGGGAGTCGTCCGCGCTCATCGACCGTGACCAGCGGCGCGAGATGAGTCAGGGCAGGGCGGAATCCGGTCGCGAAGACCACGGCATCGATGTCGCGTCGCCTGCCACCTGGCCATTCCACGCCCGTTGGGGTGAAGCGCGCGAAGATCGGTTCCGCCGCGAGCAAGCCGCGATCGCGCAGGGCGCGTACGCTCTCGACCATCACGATGTCTCCCAAGGAGCGGGGCGGAGGCGGCGTGCGCCCCTCCTTGATGGCCTTGTAGCGCTCGGTCGCCTGTTCGAACAGCACTTGGCCATCCACGTCGTCGGGAAGGAACACTGGTGGCGCGTGGGTGACCCAGGTGGCATCGGCGTGGTCCACGAGGTCGGCGAAGATCTGTGCGCCAGAATTCCCTGCGCCGATGACGAGCACGCGACGTCCGGCGAACGCCGCGGGACCGGCGTACTGCGCCGAGTGCAGGATCTGGCCCGAGAACGACGCTTGGCCGGGAAACTGCGGCAGCTGCGGCGAGGTCCAGGTCCCGGTGGCTGAGACGACGGCGCCGGCGGACAACTCTCGACCGTCGCTGGTGACGAGCCGCAGGCGCGCGCCGTCCGCCCACACCTGCGTGACGCGGACAGGTCGCTCGACCGGCAGCGAGAGGCGACGCTCGTAGTCCGCCAAGTACGCCAGCGCTTCGTCGCGCGTGGGATATCGGTCCTGCGTCGGCGGCATTAGCCAACCCGGCAACGAGCTCCAGCGTGCGGGCGAAAACAGTCTGAGCGATGGCCATGTATGCCTCCACGCACCGCCCGGGCCGGCCTCCGCGTCGAGGATGCGCAGAGTCTTCGTGCTGCGCCGGAGGTAGTAACCGGCGGCGAGCGCCGCCTGGCCGCCGCCGATGACGACGACGTCTAGTGCATCCATGTCGCCGCCAACACACAGAGGGCGAATACGGCGAGTGTCGGGCGGTGGAGCGTCCGTTGCACGATGATCCCGAGCGCGAGCACCGCGATATCCCAGCGGGACATAATCGCCGCGGGGAGGACGGGGTTCACGAGCGCGGCTGCGAGCAAGCCGACCACGGCGGCGTTGATGCCCGCGACGGCTCGTGCCGCCACGGGCTGCGCCGTCACGCGATTCCATACCGGCAACACGGCAGCCATCAACAAAAATCCGGGGAAGAAGATCGCCAACACGGCGACGACGGCGCCGAGCCAAGCTGCGGAGCCGGTCGGCACGGCGGCGCCAAGGAAGGCCGCGAAGGAGAACATCGGGCCGGGCACCAGCTGGGCGGCACCGTAGCCGGAGAGAAACACCTCGTGACTGAGCCAGCCACTCGCGACGATGCTCTCTTCAAGGAGTGGCAGGACCACGTGCCCGCCGCCGAAGACCAGCGCGCCGGCGCGCCACATCGCGGCGGCGAGCGCCGCGAGCGAGGCCTGTTCAACGGGCCAGGCCAACGCGAGCGTGAGTCCCGCGCCGAAAAGTGTGAGCGCGGCGACGATGGCCCCCCGTGACGCGAGGAACGGCAACGACGCCGCGGATTGCTCGGACGTGGGGCGCAGCGCCAGCGCACCCACGACGCCAGCCACTCCGATTGCCGCGAGCTGGGCCCACGCGGTCCCGACGAGCGCGACTCCGCCGGCGGTTGCCAGCGCCAATGCGATCCGTGGAGCGTCGGGCGTCAGGCTGCGCGCCATGCGGACGACGCCATCGAGCACCACCACGGCCGCGACGAGCTTCAGCGCATGGAGCAGCACGGCGCCACCGCCGCTGCCCAATGGAAGCGATAAGGTTGCGAGGCCAAGCAAGAGCAGGGCGGACGGCAGCGTGAAGGCGACGAACGCCGCGATGGCGCCAGCGGCTCCGCCGCGGAGCAGCCCGATGCCGAAGCCCAACTGGCTCGAGGCCGGACCCGGCAGGAACTGCGAGATGGCGAGCAGTTGGGCGAACTGCGCGTCGCTGAGCCACTGGCGGCGTTCGACGAACTCGCGCCGGAAATACTCGAGGTGCGCGATCGGCCCGCCGAAAGACGTCAGCCCGAGACGGAGAAAGGCCGAGAAGGTCTCGCGCGGGCGGCTAGGCATGCCGCAACGTGCTGGGGGGATTCCGCATGGTCAAGCGCGGGGGCCATATTGAGCCT
>PNKF01000275.1 GCA_013822285.1 Gemmatimonas sp. | reverse complement strand
CTCCGGCACCACCGCCTCGACGCGGTCCTCCTGCTGCTCGCCCGTCTCCAGCGCCAGCCACGAACTGCCCACGAGGCCTGCGACCAGCATCGTGGTCATGCCCCAAGCCACCAGCGGCCGGCTGCCGCGGCGGATGGCAATCGCGGCGCCAATCGCGAAGATTGGAGCCAAGACCGCGAACACAATCGGGAAGTGGACGACAGCGGGGTGCAGCGGGGTAGGCAGGAACGACATCTGGACCTCCGGATGGTGCGACGGCCCGGTGCCATCGCGTGGAGGCAGAGTCGCGGATTCGCGCGGCGCGCACCATCCGGCAAGTGTCGGATGTGATGGCGTTGCGACACTTGTCGGAGGTTCGGTGAGCGTGGACGAGGAGTCGGGCGACGATCTGCGGCGCGTGCGGTTGATAGTGATTCCCATTCTCAGCGCGGTCGCCGTGCTGGGCACGCTCGATCTCATCTCCGATGCGCCGACGACCTGGAAGTCCGCGCATGTGTTGCTGGAGCTCTCCTTGATTGCCGTGAGCTCGGGTGGGGCGATTGCCCTCGCGGCCGGCTGGGGCCGCGCGGCGGACTCGCTGGCACAGAGTCGCCGCGCGCTGATTGCCGAACGCGCCGAGGCGGCGGAGTGGCGCGCCAAGGCGGAGTCGGCCCTGAAGGGCTTCCGCGCGGCCATTCACGAACAGTTCGGCCGTTGGGGCCTCACGCCCGTCGAGCAGGAAGTCGCGATGCTGATCCTGCAGGGGCTGGGCCACAAACAGATTGCGTTCGCCACGAATCGTAGCGAACGCACGGTACGCCAACATGCGGTGGCGGTGTACCAGAAATCTGGACTTGCAGGCCGCGCGGAGCTCGCGGCGTTCTTCCTTGAAGGACTGCGGGGGGGCGCCGGGTCCGGCACCGCCCCCTAGTACCCTGCGCTAGCCTCGGACTATCGGCGACCCGCGCCGCGGGATCCGCTGTTCGGCGCGGTGCCCGCGCCCTTCACGTACACGTCAAACCACGCCGTCCAGCGCGCCCACAGGTCGAGATCGCTCTCGAACGTCGCCACGCTGTGGTCTTCGTATGGATACATGAACAGGGCCGAGTTCTTGCCGAGCCCCTGCAGCGCTTGGTGCATCTTGATGGACGACATCGGATGCGTGCCCACGTTCTGGTCTTCGGTGGCGTGGTACATCAGCAGCGCGCCCGAGAGCTGGTCGGCGCGGAGCAGGGCCGAGAGGTCGAGGTACATCTCCTGCTCTTCCCAGAAGTTGCGGCGCTCGCTCTGGAAGCCGAAGGGCGTCAGCGTGCGGTTGTACATGCCGTCGCCGGCGATGCCCGCCTTGAAGATGTCCATGCGCGTCATCGCGTTGACGGTGCTGAACGCGCCGTAGCTGTGGCCGCCCAAGCCGATGTGCTGACGGCTCACGAAGCCCGAGTCCACCATCGCGTCCACGACGGCGTTGAGGCCTTCGGTGAGATCGCGGACGTAGTTGTCGTTCATGCGGCCGCTATCGCCGAAGATCGGGATGTCCGGCGTGATCAGCGCGTAGCCGGCGGCGACCCAGAGTTCCGTGGAGCTCGCCGGCCGCAGCTGCGGCACCGCGGGGAACTGGTTGATGTTCACCGACCACTTGGAGCGCTGGTACGCCTGTTCCGTGGCGTACTCGCGCGGATAGAACCAGATCACGCCCGGCTGCGCGCGGCCCGGCTGCCAATCGCGCGGCAGCACGACGTCCACCCAGATCTTGATGCCGTCGCGCGGACGCGTGACCTGCACGCGCTTGCGGATGGCGCCGGTGACTTCGGGGCCGACGTCCACGGCCTGCGTGAGCTGGCGCGGCGCGGCGCTGCCGTCGCGGTAGAACGCGTTCTCGATCTGCGTGCGCGACTGCCGCGTGGTGACGAGCTGCGTGTAGTGGGCGTCGAGCGCGGCGACGAACGTCTCATACACGTCTGCCGGCGCATCGAACAGACGCGCGCGCGCCGCGTCGGCGATCACGATGCGGTCCAACCACGGACGCGGGGCGCGCGTGTGCCACTCGTTGCCGTAGCGGCGCTCGCCGCTCACGAACACCGCATTGCCGTCGCGGCTCATCTTCACGCGCAGGCCACCGTCGGCGCTGCGTGTCGTCTGCAGGGCGCCGCCCGTGCCGACGGTATCCATCTGCGCGCCGCCGCCGAACCCACCGCCGCCACCGCCGAATCCACCGCCGCCCGGCAGCGAGACGCCGCGGCCCAGCGGATACTTCTTGCTGATGTCGCTCAAGCGCACCGCCGCGACCGCGCCGCTGTCGTTCACGAAGATCGTGCTCGGCTGCGTGCCGAAGGCCGCGCTCGTGAAGCGCGCCGAGCCGGCGAAGACCAGCACCGTGTCGCCCGCACCGAACGGCGCCTTCCAGTGCATCCAGCGCACGCCGCTGGCGCGATTCTCGGCCACCGTCGTGCGGAAGTAGGTGAGGCCACCCTCCGGATGCCACGCGAAGTTGCGGCGCGTGGTGTCCGGCGCCGGGCCGCCCTGCGGACCGCGCGCGGCCGGGGCATCGTCGTCGATCTCGCCTTCACGCAGCGGCTGCTTGGCCAGCGTATCGAGCACGCGGCCGTTGGCATCCCACAGCTCCGTCACCGTGCCGAAGGAGTTGTGCGGC
>PNKF01000274.1 GCA_013822285.1 Gemmatimonas sp. | reverse complement strand
ACGGGCCCGCACTTCCAGGACGTCGTGCGCGAGACCGTCCGCGCCGATCGCAGCGACCTCCGCGCGATGCTGGAACGCACCGATGTCGTCGCGCTCGCGAAGCAAGCGGAGGCCGCCTGCACCGAGCTCTTCAATCTCGACTCCACGGTCGACGTCGTCCTCATGGCCGGCGTCGGCGCCGCGAACGCGGGTGAGCTCGTCGTCAACGGACGCGGCGTCGCCTTCGTCTGCCTCGAGCACTTCACGAGCATCGCGAACCCGCAGACGCGCGGCCTAGGCCTCGATCCGGAACTGATTCCGATGTGGCTGGCGCACGAGATCGCGCACTGCGTGCGCTACACCTCGCCGCAAAGTCGCGCCGAGATGCGTCGCGCCGTCTCCGCCGCGAGTGGCTTCTACAGCTACTGGGAGACCGGGCGCGTCGCTACGCTGCGCGAGCATCTCGTCAATGAAGGCCTCGCCGTTCAGGCCTCGAAGATGGTCAGCCCAGGACATGCAGCCTGGGAGTACTATGGATTTCAGCGTCGCCAGTACGCGCGGGTGCGCGAGCTCGAGGCGGTGCTGTCGCGCGCGGTGGCCGAGGACCTCGACCGGGCGGGCCTTGGCCTCCGCTTGCGCTGGCTCTCCGGTGGCATGAGCGACGAAGCACGGACCGTGCAACGTCACGTGCTGCCGGAGCGCGCCGGTTACTATGTTGGCGCTCAGATGGTTGAAGCGGCGATCGCCGAACACGGCATCGCCTGGGCGCTGCGGGCCGAGGCCCGCGAGCTCACGTCTTTCGCCGACGCGGCCGCTCGCACAGCATAATCGAACGGGCGAACCCGCTGAGGTGAACGCGCGCGACCGGCTCCGGGGCCGGCCGCGCGTCGTTCTTTTCGTCACTTCCCGACGCAGAACGTCCGGAAGACGCGCGTCAACACATCCTCGACGTCGATCGCGCCCGTCAGATCCTCCAACGCCGTGATCGCCGCACGCAGGTGCGTCCCGGCCACCGGTGCCGGCAGTGCGTCCGCTTCCCAGGCCGCCACGAACGCCGCCACCTCGGCGCGCGCCGAGGACAGCGCCGCCGCATGGCGCGCGCGGGTGACGATGGGCTGATCCTCCGGCGGCGCAGGGTTCGTCGCCGTCACGGCCTCGCGAATCGCCGCTCGCAGCGCCTCGAGACCCGTGCCCTGCTGCGCACTTAATGCGACGGCGTCGGCGCGCGCCGACGGAATGGCGTCGGCCTTCGTGCGCACCAGCACCAGCCGCGCGCGCGTTGCACTCGCCACGGCAGTGGACGTCGTGTCGAGCGCGTCGTCCGTTTCCGCGCACACCACGACCACCGCAGCACGCGCCAGCCACCGGGCACTGACCTCCACGCCAAGGCGCTCCAGCCGATCGTCCGTGTCGCGGAGTCCTGCGGTATCCACGAGGCGCCAAGGATAGGGGCGCTCATCGATCATGGCCTCGAGCGCATCGCGCGTCGTGCCTGGAATCTCGCTGACAATGGCGCGCGCATCGCCAAGCAGTGCATTGAACAGCGACGACTTCCCCGCATTGGGTGCGCCGGCGAGGACGATGGGAACACCGTCGCGTCCCAGCTCCGCCATCGGCATCGTCGCACCCAAGGCGTCCAGTGCACCGAGCACGGCCTGCGCCGCAGCCGTCACGCGCTCGCGCGGCTGCGGACCGTCGTCTTCCTCCGGGAAATCGATGTCGTAGGCCAGCAGGGCCTCGACCTCCACCAGCGCCTCACGCAGCGCGAGTAGTCGCCGAGAGAGCGCGCCCGACAACTGCACGAGCGCGGCACGATGCATGGCGTGCGAGCGTGCATCGATCAGATCCGCCACGGCTTCCGCCTGCAGCAGGTCCATCTTGCCGTGCCGCACCGCGCGTTCGCTGAACTCACCCGCCAACGCCGGTACCGCCCCGGCCGCGACCAGCGCCGCCATCACCTGGGTGCTCACGTAGGCGCCGCCGTGCAGCGAGAGCTCCAGCAGATCCTCGCCGGTCGGCGAGTGCGGCGCGGCGAACCACGTCGCCAGCGCATCGTCAAGCACGGCGTCCGGGGAATCCGCGCCATGCAGCCGCACGCGCGTCACCTGGCGCGGCGGAATCGGCATCTGGATGCCAACGCGGCGGGCAATCACGCCCGCCGCGGGTCCACTCATTCGAACGACGGCCAGCGCCGCCCGACCGGGCGGCGTGGCCAGCGCGACGATCGTAGCGTCGCGCCGCTCAGCGCTTGCGCGCGCTGCCCCCACCGGAGGCCACCGTCGTCGCCGTTGCCGCCTTCGCGCGCTCGTTCGAGATCAGCCACTGCTGTGGCAACGCCGCGAGGTTCTGCACCGTGTAGTACAGGTTGAGACCCGACGCGAAGTTGATGAGCAGCACCGTCATCATGACGGGCATGAGCACCGCCATCATCTTCGTCTGCGGATTCGGCGGCACGTTGCGCATGCCCAGCCACGACAGCGCGTACATCGAGGCGCCCATCGCCAGCGGCAGGATGTAGAACGGGTCCTTGAGCGAGATGTCGCTCAGCCACAGGAACGACACCCCGCGGAACTCGATCGTGTTCTGGAACACGAAGAACAGCGCGATGAGGATCGGCATCGGCAGCAACATCGGCAAGCAGCCCGAGAGCGCCGCGAACGGA
>PNKF01000273.1 GCA_013822285.1 Gemmatimonas sp. | reverse complement strand
AGCTTGAGCGTCTCCTCCCACTTGGCATCGTCGTACACGTAGGCCGTGACGATGGGGCCGAAGATCTCCTCGCACATGAGGCGGTACTTCGGATCCGTGGTCTCGACGAGCGTCGGCTTCACGAACCAGCCGGTCGAGCCATCGGCCGTCCCGCCGGCGATCACCTTCGCATTCTGCTTGGCATCGGCGAGGTAGTTGCTGATGCGGTCGAAGGCGCGCTGGTCGATGACGGCGCCCATGAAGTTCGAGAAGTCGTTGGTGTCACCGACCTTGATCTCGTCGATCATGGCCGTGATGCGCGCCTTCACTTCCGGCCAGATGCTCTTGGGCACGTAGATGCGCGAGCAGGCCGAGCACTTCTGGCCCTGGTACTCGAAGGCGCCGCGCACGACGCCCACGGCGAAGGCCTGCACGTCGGCGCTGGCGTGCGCGATCATGAAGTCCTTGCCGCCCGTCTCGCCGACGATGCGCGGGTACGAGCGATAGCTGCTCATGTTGCTGCCGATCGTGTTCCACATCGAGTTGAACACGCCGGTGGAGCCGGTGAAGTGCACGCCGGCGAGGTCGCGGTGCTTCAGCGCGATGTCGCTGATCATCACCGGGTCGCCGGGCAGGAAGTTGATGACGCCCTTCGGCAGGCCGGCCTCGTGCAGCAGCTGCAGCGTGTACCAGGCGGAGAGCATGGCGCTGGCGGCGGGCTTCCAGAGCACGGTGTTGCCCATCAGCGCCGGCGCGCCGGCGAGGTTGCCGCCGATGGCCGTGAAGTTGAACGGCGTCACGGCATAGACGAAGCCTTCGAGCGCGCGGTACTCGCTCTGGTTCCACATGCCGGGGCCGGAGATCGGCTGCTCGGAGTAGAGCTCACGCGCGAACTGCACGTTGAAGCGGAAGAAGTCCGTCATCTCGCAGGCGGCGTCGATCTCCGACTGGAAGACGTTCTTCGACTGGCCGAGCATGGTCGCGGCGTTGATCGTGTCGCGCCAGGGGCCGGCGAGCAGGTCGGCGGCCTTGAGGAAGACCGCGGCGCGCTCCTCCCAGGTCCACTCGCTCCATTCCTTGTACGCCTTCTTGCCGCTCTCGATGGCATCGTGCACGTCCTGCGCCGTGGCGTGATGCCAGGTGGCGGTGACATGCTGATGCTTGTGCGGGGAGACGGCGTTGGCCGTCTTGCCGCTGCGGCGCTCCTCGCCGTGCACGACGACGGCGATGTCGGGGCGTTCGCCCTCCATGGCCTTGATGCGGGCCTGCAGGGATGCGCGCTCCGGGCTGCCGGGGGCATAGCTGCGGATCGGCTCGTTCACGATCGGCGGCAACTGACGAACGCCGTTGGGCGAGAAGGTCGACATAGTCTGGTTCCGAAGGAGAGGAAGACGTAGAAATCTAACGCCCTCTCGGGCGATACTTCAGCATGTCCACACGCGCATTCTCCACGCCGCAGGCGATCGGGCGTTCCTCGCGGGGCGCGACACGCGGCGCGGCGATGGGCGCGCTGCTCGCGCTCGTCGCCTGCCTGCCGCAGCCTGTGGAGTGGGAGGAGCAGACGCGGCGGCGCGAGGGCAGCGTGGGCGACAGCACGGTGCTCGCTCTCGATGCCAACGCGCCGGACGGCGTCGCGCTGGTCGCGCAGTGGCAGCCGCCGACCTGGCCGGACGAGCCCGCGGCCTGCGTCGCGACGCGCCGCGCGACGCGCGCGCTCGGCGACGAAGCCTACGCCAGCTGGTTCAGCATCCGGCCTGACTCGAGCGTGCTCCTGCGTGTCGCGCGGTCCGACGATGCGGGGGTGACCTGGCAGCCGGCCGTCACCGCCGACTCCATGGACGTCGGTCGCGCGGGCTGTGCGCGTCCGGTGCCGTACGTCGCCGCCGATTCGCTGAACGGCTACGTGCACCTCGTGTACTTCCTCGATGCGCGCGAGGGCGCCGGGCTGTTCTTCACGCACACGATGGAGCGCGGTGCGCTCTTCCATGAACCCGTGCCGATCGTCTACGGCGACCGTCCGTCGCAGGCCGCGGTCGCGTCGCGTGGCGATACCGTGATCGTCGCGTATGAGGATCCCAACTCACGCCTGCCGCGCCTCGGTCTCGCGCTCTCGCGCCTGCAGGGACACATTTTCGAGCATCGCATCCCCGCGTCGGATGAGACGGGCGAAGCGCGCAGCCCGCGCGTCGCCCTGCGCGGGACGCGATTGGTGGTGGCGTGGACGGCGACATCGCGCGGCGGGACGTCGCCGCGAACGGCGATCCGTGCTGGAACCCTGACCTGGTGAGCCCTCCGTTGCGCATTCTTCTCGCCGATGACGACCTGCTGATGCGTGAGCTCCTGGAGACGGTGCTCACCGCATACGGCCATGAGGTCGAAGTCTTCGACGACGGCGCGCACGCCTGGGCGGCCTTCGACGAAGCGCCGGCGCCGATGGTCGTGCTCGACTGGGAGATGCCCCAGATGGACGGCCTCGAGGTTTGCCGCCGCGTGCGCAACCACGAGGCGGGCGAGGACGTGTATCTGCTCGTGATCACCGCACGCTCGAAGGCCGCCGATCTCGAGGACGTGCTCCGGGCCGGTGCCGACGACTACCTCTCGAAGCCGGTGACGCCGAGCGACATCGCGGCGCGGCTGCGCATCGCCGAGAAGCGCATCGAAGTCGCC
>PNKF01000272.1 GCA_013822285.1 Gemmatimonas sp. | reverse complement strand
CACAGGCCCGACGCTCGGCGGCTGGGTGGGGTACTGTCCCGAGAAGCAGGCGTGGCAGAAGCCCTCGGGCCCACCTGGAACCGCGCCGAGCATCCCCTCCAGCGAGAGGTACCCTAGCGAATCCACCCCGATCAGCCGCGCAATCTCCTCGACGCGATTGTTGGCCGCGATCAGCTGATCGCGATCCGGTGTGTCGATGCCGTACCAGCAGGGTCCCGTGATCGGGGGGGATGAGACCCGCATGTGTACTTCCTTCGCTCCCGCGGCGCGGATCAGCGACACCAGACCCTTCGTCGTCGTGCCGCGGACGATCGAATCGTCCACCATCACGACGCTCTTCCCCTCCAGGATCTCGCGGACGGGATTGTACTTCACCTTCACCTTCGCATCGCGGCCCGACTGCGTGGGCTGGATGAACGTGCGGCCTACATAGTGATTGCGGATCAGCGCCAACTCAAGCGGCAAGCCGCTGTGCTCGGAAAAGCCTAGGGCAGCCGAGTTCGAGGAGTCCGGGACCGCGAACACGAGATCCGCGCTCGGGGCCGGATGCTCCTGCGCCAAGCGACGGCCCAGGGCACGACGCGCACGATCGACACTGCCGCCGAACACGCGGGAGTCGGGACGCGCGAAGTACACGTACTCGAACACACAGCGGTGCAGTTTGGTTGCCGCGCCACGCTCCAGCGAACGCATGCTGCCATCCGGCCCGACCGCGATGATCTCGCCGGGCTTCACCTCGCGTTCGACGGTCGCGCCGACGATGTCGAGCGCGCAGGTCTCGGAGGCGAACACGTAGGCGCCATTGAGACGGCCGAGCACCAAGGGGCGCCAGCCGAGGGGATCACGGGCCGCGACGAGGGTGTCGCCGATGACGACGAGCAGCGAGTAGGCGCCTTCGATGCCGACCAGCGCTTCGGCCAGCTTCTCTTCAGGCTTCTCGGCCTTGGCCTTCGCCAAACGATGCACGATGACTTCCGAGTCCGCCGAGGACGAGAAGATCGAGCCGTCGTCTTCGAGCTGGCCGCGGATGTCGAGCGCGTTCGTGAGGTTGCCGTTGTGCGCGAGGGCGATGTGGCCACCCTTGAAGTGCACCAACGCCGGCTGCGCGTTCTCGATGGTCGACGACCCCGCCGTCGAGTAACGCGTGTGGCCAAGCGCCACGGGTCCGACGAGTGTACGCATGCGATCCGCCGAGAACTGGTCGGAGACCAGGCCCATGGCGCGGATGGCCTTCACCTCGCCCTCCTTCACGGCGACGATGCCCGCCGACTCCTGCCCGCGGTGCTGCAGCGAGTAGAGACCCAGGTGTGTAAGCGCCGCCGCTTCAGGATGGCCGCTGATGCCGAAGATGCCGCACATGTCAGAGTCCTCCGCCGGCGGCGCGAGCCATCGCCTTGGGCAGTGCTTCGTGGTAGGCCTCGAGCATGCGGGCCGTCGAGAGCGTGAGCGGCTTGGCGGCGCCGCGGATCTGCAGGCCGGCATCGGCGACGGCCACCTTGCCGATGACGCGCGCGGGCACGCCGTGCTGCTTGGCGATGGCGAGCACGGCGGCACTGTCCGCCGTGGAAACGACGACGCGACCCTGGGCCTCACCGAACAGCAGCGCGCGGAGGGGCAGGGCGGTCCAGGCGGAGAGATCGACCATGGCCCCCATCGGCTGTGCGCGGTCGGCCACGCAGCACTCGGCCAGCGCGACGGCGAGGCCGCCTTCCGAGCAGTCGTGGGCGCTGCGGACCTTGCCGGCGCGAATCGACTCCAGCAGCGCGTCGATGAGCTTCTTCTCGCCCTCGAGGTTCACCTGCGGCGGCGCCCCGGCCACCACGCCGTGGATCCAAGCGAGGTATTCGGATCCGCCGATCTCGTCGGTGTTGTCCCCGAGAAGGACGATGTCGTCGCCGGCATGCTGGAAGCGCATGGAGGTGGCGTGCGAGGCGTCGTCGAGCACACCGACCATGCCGATCGTAGGCGTGGGATACACGGCGCCCTGCGGGTTCTCGTTGTAGAGCGAGACGTTGCCGCCCGTGACGGGCGTCTCCAGCGCGCGGCAGGCATCGCCCATGCCGTAGACGGCCTCGCGGAACTGGAAGAAGATCTCCGGCTTCTTGGGATTGCCGAAGTTCAGGCAGTTCGTGATCGCGCGCGGCGTCGCGCCGACGCAGGCGACGTTGCGCGCCGCCTCGGCGACGGCGATGCGGCCACCGACGCGGGGATCGAGGAACACGTAGCGGCCATTGCAGTCCGTCTTCACGGCCAGCGCCTTCTTGCTGCCGCGGATGCGGAGCACCGCCGCGTCGCCATGGCCGGGTCCCATCACGGTGCTCGTGCGCACGGTGGAGTCGTACTGGCGATGGATCCAATGCTTGCTGGCGATCGTCGGCGCCTGCAGCAGGCGCTCGAGCGTCCAGGCCGGATCGCTCTCGTTCGGCAGTTCGGCGATCGCATGCACGTCGCGCGTGCGGCGGGCGATGGCCTGTTCGCTCTCCTTCGCCTCCGGGTGGTACTGCGGGCAGTCCGTGACGAGGCGCGTGCCCGGGAACTCGGCGACGACCTTGTCGCCCTCCGTCACGCGGTACACCGGCTCGGCGATGACCTCACCGATGACCTCGGCCGCGAGGTCCCACTTGGTGAGGATCTTCTTCACTTCGTC
>PNKF01000271.1 GCA_013822285.1 Gemmatimonas sp. | reverse complement strand
CCGTGGTATGGTGCGCTTGATCGGCCCCGAGGCGTTGTTCCGTGCGCAGCCGCACGGGACCTTCAAGCTGGTGTTCAACGGGTTGATCGGGACGCGCTGAGGCAGGGTGAAGGGTGAAGGGTGAAAGGTGAAGGGTGAACGGTGAACGGTGAACGGCGGAGGGAGCGAAAGCTTCCTCCGCCGTTCGTTCGATGGGGGTTGGGTGGTGGCCTGCGTATCTTTGGCGGATGCGTAGTTCGCTTTCCATCGCCATTCTCGCGGCAGGTGCCCTCGCGGTTGCGGCGGCGTATGCGTTGACGCTTCTCGCCGCCGTGCCGGCGATGGCGCCGTGGTTGCTCGCGACGGGGGCTGTGCTCGTGCTCACGGGACTCGGACTGCTCGGCGCGGGCCCGCGTGCGCCGCGCCTAGCGGCGGCAGTGCTCGTTGCCTGCGGCTGTACGCTGCTTGGCTTCTGTGTCGCGCTGACCATGACGCCGCACGCGGCCAATGGTCCCTTGCTCTTCGGATTGCCGCGTGCCACGGCCTTGATGCTCCTGCTCACGGGTGGCATCCCGCTCGTGTTGCTGCCGCTGGCATACGCGTGGGCGTTTCCGCGTGAGGTCGAGTCCAAGTGATTCTCACTGTGGGCATCGCCTACTTCGCCGCCTGCGCCCTGATCGGTTGGCTCGCTGCACGGCGTACGAAGTCCGCTGAGGATTTCTTCCTCGCCGGCCGCTCGGTGGGACTGCTGCCCTTCGCCATCGCGGCGATGGCGACGACACTCTCGGGGTTCTCGTTCATCGGTGGACCGGGGCTGGTCTACTCGATTGGCCTCACCGCGCTGTTCATCATCTTGCCGGCGGCGCTCACGAACACCTACGGCGCGCTGGTGCTCGGTGCGCGCATGCGCGCCCTCGGCGAGCAGCATGCATTGATGACCGTGCCGGACGTTCTCGCGCTGCGCTACGGCTCGCGCGCGGTGCAGGGCTGGAGCGCGGTCGCGATCCTGGTGGGTGTCGTCGGATACCTCGGCACCAACGTGCTCGCCCTCGGGCTCGTGGTGCGCGCCCTGTTCGGCCTTGAGCTCACGGCGGCGCTGTGGATCGGCACCGCCGTGCTCATCGCCTACTCGGCGAGCGGCGGCATCCTCGCGGGTATCTGGGTGGATGTTTTCCAAGGTGCGTTGATGGCCATTGCGAGCAGCATCGTCTTTGTATTCGCACTGGATTCAGGCAACGGACTCGCCGCCATCACGCGGGCAATCGAAACGGTCAACCCTGCGCTCGTCGGCCCCTGGGGCGCGCGCGGGGCGATGGTCGCGCTGAGCTTCTTCTTCGTCTTTGCCGTCGGCTCGCTGGGCCAGCCGCATATCGCGCACAAGTATTTCATGCTCAAGGATGCGCGGCGCCTGCGCTGGTATCCTGCGCTGATGACTGTTGCGATGATCCTCGCGCAGCTGCTCTTCGTGGGCGTCGGGCTTGCCGTGAAGGCGCTGGTCGCACGTGGCGAGATGCCCGCGCTCGCCACCGCTGACGATGCGACGCCGCAGTTCTTGCTGCGCTACGTACCGGAGTTCGTGAGTGCCCTCGTCTTCGCCGGCGTCGCCGCGGCGATCATGAGCACGGTCAACAGCTTCTTGAACATCGGTGCCGCCGCCATCACGCGCGATATCCCCAAGGCCCTCGGCCGGACACTCGACGCCACGCAGGGACTTCGCAGCGCACGCCTGTGGACCGTCGCCCTCGCTGTCATGGGAGCCGTCACCGCGCAACTCAGCGGCACGCTCGTCGCGTTCCTCGGCATCTTCGGCTACGGCCTCTTCGCGAGCACGCTGGTGCCCGCACTCGCCATCGGCCTCACCTGGGAGCACGGCACCAAGCAGGCAGCCCTCGCCAGCATCCTCACCGGCCTCGTACTCACACTCGCCCTCGAGACCGCCGCCTACGCCAAGCTCATCAGCCTCCCCACCGGCGTAACCGTCAGCGGCCTCAGCCTCGTGACGAGTATCCTCGTGTACGTCACGGTATCACTCGCCAGCCAACCGACGCGTGAGCGCAGAAGCTCTCAGCTTACAGCTTAGAGCTCACAGCTGCCGTTCAGTTACTTCAGCAAGCCTTTCGCAATCGTCGACAACTGCATGTTCGACGTCCCCTCATAGATCGTCCCGATCTTCGCATCGCGATAGAACTTCTCCGCGGGATAATCCTTCGTATAGCCGTACCCGCCGAAGAGTTCGAGGCTCAGCGACGTCACGCGCTCGGCGACCTGCGACGAATACAGCTTCGCCATCGCGCCAGCCTGCGCGATATCCTCGCCGGCGTCACGCAGCCGCGCCGAGTTGTAGACCATGAGTCGCGCGGCTTCGAGTTCGGTCGCGGCCTGCGCGAGCTGGAACTGGATGCCCTGGAACTCGGCCAGCGACTTCCCGAACTGCTGCCGCTCCTTCACGTAGGCCACCGCGGCGTCGAGCGCACCCTGCGCCACGCCGATCATCTGCGCCCCGATGCCGATGCGTCCTTCGTTCAGCGTCTCGATGGCGATCTTGTAGCCCTGGCCGACGGGGCCGAGCACGTTGAAGTCGGGGACGAACACATCCTCGAGAATCAGCTCGGTCGTGCTCGAGGCACGGATGCCGAGCTTGTCTTCCTTCTTGCCGACGGCGAAGCCCGGCATG
>PNKF01000270.1 GCA_013822285.1 Gemmatimonas sp. | reverse complement strand
CCGGCAGGCCACGACGGTGGCGCAAGCCACGGTACGAGCCGATGTCCATGAGGCGCTTGATGTTCATCGCGATTTCGGTGCGCAGGGCACCTTCGACGCGCAGCGTCTTCTCAATCTCCTGACGGAGCTTGTTCACGTCCGCGTCGTTGAGGTCGCGGATCCGCTGCTCCGGGTTCACACCCGTCGCCTCGAGGATCTTGCGCGCCGTGACGCGGCCGATGCCGTAGATGTAGGTCAGGCCGATCTCGACCTTCTTGTCGCGCGGAAGATCCACGCCGGAAATACGAGCCATGTTTATTAACCCTGACGCTGCTTGTGCTTGGGATTGCGCTTGCAGATGATGCGCGTCACACCCGCACGCTTCACCACCTTGCAATGCTCGCAGATCGGCTTGACGCTGCTACGAACCTTCACGGGAACTCCGACAGGTACGGATGAACGGGAAATCGTTGCAATGCCCGGGTTTCGGGCAGACCCGTAGGATAGTCGGGGGAGGGTCTTGACACAAGGGGCGTGACTGACGTGTACCGTCTCGCGTCTTCCGCCCTCTTTCCGTGCCCGCCGGCTGGAAGATGGGGGACGGGGACAGGGGCGGAGACTGAGAGAGGGAAATGCGAGAGACGGGTGGGGAGAGGGGAGACGGTCGTGAGACGTCTGCCCCCCATCTCCCTCATTCTCGTCTCCCTATCTCCGCCCCTGTCCCCCTCTCTCGCGCCGTCTATCCCGCCGTCGCGGTTAACGTCTCCCGAATCCCGCGGAGCACCTCGACGGGAGACGACGCCCCCGTCACCGCCCGCCCGAGAATCAGATACGCGGCCCCATCCGCCGCCGCCGACTCGGGCGTCGCCACTCGCGCCTGATCGTGCGTCGCCCCGCCCGCCAGCCGAATGCCGGGCACCAGCGGCCGCAACCGAGGGTAGCTCCCCCGCACTGCCCGCACCTCGTGCCCCGAGCACACGATGCCGTGTGCGCCCGCCCGGTCCGCGAGCTGCGCCAGCCGTAGCACCTCGCCACCCATCTCCGGCGCCTCACGACCCAGCGCCACGCCGAGCGCGGCGGCATCGAAGCTCGTCAGCACCGTCACGACGAGGATGCCCGTCTCGGCGCCCGCGCCCTCGACCGCCGCGTCCACCATCGCTCCACCGCCGTACCCGTGCACGGTGAGCAGCGAGGCGCCCATGCGCGCGGCACTCCGTGCCGCTCCGCGCACGGTATTGGGAATGTCGTAAAGCTTGAGGTCGAGGAAGACGCGCTTGCCCTCAGTGCGCAGCCATTCCACCACACGCGGACCCTCCGCCGTGAACAGCTCGAGCCCGACCTTGTAGAAATCGGCGTCCGGGCCGAGACGCTGGACGAGCGCTTGGGCGTCGGAGAGGGTCGGGACGTCTAATGCGATGATGGGCTGTGCGCGCACGAGAAGTGGGAGAGGTGGGAGGGGGACGCGGGCGGAGATAGGCCGACGGGAGACGGATACGGGAGAGGGTGGGATGACGGGGCACGACGGGCGGGTCCCTCTCACCTCAAGCCTCGTCCCACGCTCGCAGCTTACAGCTTAGAGCTCTCAGCTGCTCTTGAGCGCCCCCACCAACTCCGCGACCGTCGTGCCTTCGCGCTCGCACCAGCGCGCGAGGTCACGGACGATGCGCGCGGGGAGTTTCGGGTCGGCGAGCGCCGCGGTGCCGATCGCCACGCAGCTCGCCCCGGCCAGAATGAACTGCAGGACATCCTGGGCGCTTTGCACCCCGCCGGCGCCGATGATCGGCACCGCGACCGCCTGCTTTACGCGCCAGGTAGCGAGCACACCCACCGCGAGCAATCCCGGCCCGCTCACCCCGCCGGAACCGAAGCCCAGCAACGGGCGCCGACGTTCCACGTCCACGACCATACCCGGGATGGTATTGATCACCGTGATGCCGTCCGCGCCGGCGTCGACGGCGCGCTTCGCGACATCGCCGATCTGGGGCAGCGTCGGGGAGAGCTTCACGAACAGCGGCTTCTTCGTGTGTGCGCGCGCGCCCGCAATCACCGCATGCAGGGCCTGCGGATCCGCGCCGAACTCCATGCCGCCCTGCTTCACGTTCGGACACGAGACGTTGAGTTCGTAGCCCTGGAAGCCCGGCGCGTCATCGAGATGCGCGACGACCGTGCCGAAATCCTCCGCGACCTTGCCGACCACGTTCACCAGCACGCGCGGCGCATGCACGTGTGCCGCGATCCACGGCAGGTCCTCGCGCTTGACGGCTTCCATGCCGGGATTCGCGAGGCCGACGGCGTTGATCATGCCGCCACCGAAATCGCCGACGCGAGGGGCCGGCGCGCCGCTGCGCGGTTCAGGGCTCACGGCCTTGGTGACAAAGCCGCCGAGTGCCTCCAGCGACATCACGTCAGCGAGCTCTCGCCCGTACGCCGCAGTGCCCGCGGCGAGCAGCACCGGATTCGGAAACGTGAGGCCGCAGGCGCGGACCTCGAGGCCTGCGGTCATCAACGTCCCGTGGCGCGCGTGCGCCGCTCGTAGTGTCGGAGATATTCGAGCACCGCGTCGCTGATCGACTGCGCGATGTCACGCTGGCCGGCGGTGCTGGCCATCCACCGCGCGTCCTCGATGTTCGTGCCGAAGCCGACTTCCACGAGGATCGCCGGCATGAAGGCCTTGGA
>PNKF01000269.1 GCA_013822285.1 Gemmatimonas sp. | reverse complement strand
CCGTTCCGCACCAAGCCGCCGCGATGTCATTTGCGGCGCCGCTGCTACCGCGGCATTTGCGAGCACGCTTTACAGCGGAACCGTGCGCGCACAGAGCGATGGCCCCGCTGCTGGGGACCGTGTGTTCTTGTGTAACGAAGACTCCAACACGCTCTCGGTCATCGATCCCGTTGCGAATGCCGTCGCAGGCACTGTCAACCTGACGAGCTTCGATGAAGATCCGCGCCCGCCGTTCCGCTTTGTCACCGGCGGCATCGTGCCTGCCCATGGCGCGATGATCCAGAAGCCGCTCTACCACGGCGCGATCTCCATCCACGGCGCCGTCCCCTCTCCCGACTCGCGTCTGATCGCCACCACGGGACGCGGAACGAGCAACGTATATCTCGTCGACACGGCGGGCATGAAAGTGGTGGGCAATTCGAAGAATCCCGCATCGGGCGACGTTAACCCCGAGCGCATCACCTCGGGCGTTTTCGTCGGGCGCGAGCCGCACGAGCCAACCTTCACGCGCAACGGCCGCGAGCTGTGGGTCACGGTGCGCGGCGAAGATCAAATCGCCGTGCTCGACGTCGCCAAGATGAGAGAAGAAAGCGAGGGTCGCGCGCCGCGCGGCGCCGCGTTGCGGGGCTTGGCGCCGACCATCGAGGGACCGGCTCAGGTTTGGTTCGCCAAGGACGGCAAGACTGCGTTCGTCATCTCGCAGAAAACGGCCAAGGTCGATATTCTGTCGGTTGCCTATGACGCCGCCGGGTTCAGCCAAGCGACGCGCAAGACGACCATCGACATCTCGGCGCAAGACAAGTTCGGATTTTCGCCTTTTCTCAAGCTCAGTCCCGACGGCCGAGAAATCTGGATGACCCACAAGCTTGCCGACGCCGTCTCCGTCATCGACGCAGCCGGCGAGCCGCGCGTCGTCGAAACCATCCCGCTCGGAGCGATGGCGCGGCCCAATCATGTGGAGTTCGTCGAGAACGCGCGCGGCAAGGCGGTCTACGCCAGCCTCGCCCGCATCGATGATGGCGGCCCGGGAGGCGTTGCGTCGAGCCGCATTGCGATAATCGACCGGTCATCGTCGGCCGGGAGCCGCAAGGTCGTCGGCACGTTCTTCAGCGGGGCGCGCGAAGCGCATGGGCTTTGGACCGATCCCTTCGGCACGCGCCTGTACATCGCCCATGAGCAGGACGAGCTGCCGGGCACGCCGAATGCCAGCCAAACCGTGTGCACGGCCTTCGACGTTTCCGATCCGTTTGCTCCAAAAATGCTGAGCCAAATCCCTCTTGGCGAGCTGTCGTTGCCGTCCGGCAAGCTGCGCAACAAGAAGAGCATCAATCTCGTCTATGTGCGGCCCGGCGCAATCAGCGCGACAGGCTGACCGGCCATGGAGCGCAATCCACGACGCACTGCCGGTCTCCTCGGCCTCGCCGTTGCGATTGGCATTCTCGCACTCGCCGCCGGCGCGGCATCATGGGCGGCGCCGGAGGACCGTCCTGAGCCTGACCTCGGCGCGGCCGTTCGAACTCAGCCGGGCCGGGCCGACGCACGCTCACAAGCGCGTTTCAAGGGCTCGATGGACGCGGCGATGGCGCGCATGATGACCGGCATGCACGCGCCCTCGTCCGCGAATGATCCGGACGGCACCTTTCTGGAGATGATGATCCCGCACCACCAGGGCGCCGTCGATATGGCACAGCTCGTGCTGGAGCACGGACGCGACCCGCTGACGCGACAGCTCGCTGAACACATCCTGGCGACACAGTCGGTCGAGATCCTGGCAATGCGCGAGCGGCTGCGACTCCTGGCGACGGAACCCCCCGATACATTTCCGGTGCTTTCCGGCACGCGAGGGGCGCAATGATCGAATTGGAACGTCCACTGAATCTTGCGGCGCCAGCAAGGCTGCAATCATTAATTCGTCACGAACCTGCTTTAGACGGTTGGTTGTCGATCGAATGCCGCACTGCGGCGCCTAG
This sequence comes from Gemmatimonas sp., assembly GCA_013822285.1. Taxonomy (GTDB): domain Bacteria; phylum Gemmatimonadota; class Gemmatimonadetes; order Gemmatimonadales; family Gemmatimonadaceae; genus Pseudogemmatithrix. The sequence continues at coordinate 694 of PNKF01000269.1, read as the reverse complement.
AAAAGGAAACGACCATGACCTGGACGACTCCCACCCTTGTCGAGATCTGCATCGGCCTCGAGATCAACGGCTACCTGCCGGCCGAATTCTGATTTATCCGCGGCGTCGCCGCGCCGCGCAATGATGCGGCTTGCCGCCATCGTGCTGGGAGCAGCCGCCGGAGGCGGTTTCCCGCAGTGGAATTGTCGATGCCCTACCTGTGCGAAGGCTTGGAGTAGGGCATTTGGCGTTCAGGCCCGAACGCAGACGAGCCTGGCGGTCTCGGCTGACGGCGTGCAGTGGACGCTCCTCAACGCCGCGCCCGACCTGCGGGCGCAGATCGTCGCCACAGCCGCGCTGCACCCGCAGGGCGGGCTTCGCAGTAGCCCGATCGCCGCCGTGGTCCTCACGGGCGGGGAAGTCGATCAGGTCGCCGGGCTGCTGAACCTGCGCGAGCGCCAGCCGTTTACCCTTTTCGCAACTGCCGAGACCTTGGGCATCCTCAAGACCAATCCGATCTTCGATGTGCTGGCGCACCACGTGGTCAAGCGCCGAGCGATCGCGATCGGTGTGCCATTCGACCTCCCGGGCGGCATGCAGGCGACGCTGTTCGCCGTGCCCGGCAAAGTCCCGCTCTATCTGGAAGGCAGCGCCGCCACGCTGGCAGGCGGCGCGGAATCGAATGTCGGCGTCGAGATCCGGGCTTCCGGCGCGC
>PNKF01000268.1 GCA_013822285.1 Gemmatimonas sp. | reverse complement strand
TACGCTGCGGCCGTCCGGCGACCACGCGGGATCCGCGCGGTACGATTGGTCACCAAAACCCGTCGTCGTGAGCCACTGCGGGTCCGCTCCATCGGCGTCCATAATATATATCTCGGGACGCCCCAAACGCCCAGTGGCGAAGGCGATTCGGCGACCATCCGGCGAATAGCTCGGCTGCACGTTCTCCGAGCCGCGCCCGACGGTGATGCGCACCGGGCCTTCCCCGCCCTGCAGCGCCACCTTCCAGAGGTCCGTGGCGTCGCTGCCATAGGCGAAGACAAGGTCCTTGCCGTCCGGCGAGAACGCAGGCGTGATGTTGGTGCCCACGGCGAAGGACATGCGGCGCGCCTGCTGCGTGTTGAGGTCGCGCACCACCACATGGCTGCCATCATCGGCCCACTGCTGATACGCGATCATGCGCCCGCTCGGATGCCACTCGGGGCTGATGGCGCTGCCGATGCCGCTCAGGGCCCGCGCGTTGGCACCATCGCTGTCCACCTGCCAGATCGTGCCGTCGCGGTTGAACAGGATGCGCGTCGCCGAGATGCCGCGCACGCCGGTGACGATCTCCTCGATCTCGTCGCTCATGCGGTGCAGCGCCATGCGCCACTCCGCCGACAGCGGTTCCGCCGTGATGCGCGGTTCGAGCTTGCGCAGCACGCGCGAGGCGCCGACCTCATGCACCTCGGCCGTGATGACACCACCCATCGGCTGCTCCAAGCGCACGATGGCGGCGGCACCGAGGCGCGCGTAGAGCGGGTAATTGAGCTGGCCGGTCGGCGGCGCACCGGAGTCGGGCGCGATCACCGCGATGCGGTCACCGAAGTCGAGGTCGCGCGCGATGATGGCGCGCACGGAGTCACCGAGCGGCCCCCGCATGGGCAGCACATACACGCCGGGACGCGTGCCCGCCGCATACGTGAGGCCGATGCGCACGCCTTGGTCCTGGGCCGAAGCGGCGATGGGCGCGGCCACGATCAGGGCCAGCGCGGCATTGGCGAGATGTCGAACGCGCATCATCGCAGCCGCGCTGGGTCGAAGGAAAACGTCACGGGGAGAATGTCGTCAGAGAAGTCAGCGGGCAGCGGGCCGAAACGCCGGGCGGCGGCTTCCACCGCACCCTGCGCCTCGAGATCGAACGCGAAGTTCCCGCTGCTCGTGATGAAGCGGAATCCGGTCACCGAACCATCGCGCCGGATGAAGAAAAACACCTCAGCCTTCAGCGCCCCGGGATTGCGGGGCCGAAAGTTGAGCGCGACCTGCCGCACGATGTTGTCCAAGTACCCCGGGAACGGGAATTCGATCCCTTCCGTGCGCACCGTCGCCACGTCGGTACCCGTGTTGCCCGTCTCGCCACTTGCCGCCGTCGGCGCCTTGCTGGCATCGACGCGCGCGGTGGACTTGGTGGAGATGTTCGGCGTGGCGCGCGTCGGCTCCTTGCGGCGCGACGGCGCGTTGATCGGCGCCGTCTTCACCGGCTCGTTCGTCGCGGCCTTCGGGGGTGCCTCGGCAGTCGGCGTGTTCGCGGGCGGCGTCTCGCGCAGCACCCCCATCTGCCGCTCTCCCGGTGGCGCGCCGACCAAGTCCACCTTGTACATCGGCGGCAGCGTCGCCTCAGGCGCCGCCTTCCACACCACGAAGGGCGCGATCACCGCCGCGTGCAGCAGGACGGAGATCACGAACATCGCGCCGATCCCGTCGCCGCCGGGCCTGCGCAGCGCGCTCACCGCTGCACGTCCTCCGGCTCCGCCACGAGACCGATGTTCCCGACGCCGGCCCCGCGCATGATGGCCAAGACCTCGACCACACGCCCGTAGGGCACGCCCTGGTCCGCGCGCAGGTACACGCCGCTGCGACCCGACTGCTCGGCCAGCGTGCGGAAGGTCCCGCGGAACTCGCTCAGCGAGAGCTGCACGTCATCGGCGAAGATGCGCCCGTCGCGCGTCACGCTCACCACCAGCGCGCGATCGGAATTCAGCGGACGCGCGGCCGCGCGCGGCAGCTCCACGTCCACCCCGCCCTGCATCATCGGTGCCGTGATCATGAAGATGATCATCAGCAGCATCATGACGTCGATCAACGAGACGACGTTGATCTCCGCCTGCAGCGGCGTGCGGTCCCCACGTCCGCGACGACGCATCCTAGAGACGACCCTCGCGGGCCATCAGGGCGATGACCTCGGTGCCGAAGCCATCGAGCTCGCCATCGAAGCGATTCAAGCGTGCGGCGAAGATGTTGTAGCCGAAGTACGCCGGGATCGCGACGGCCAGCGCCGTCGCCGTCGCGATCAGCGCTTCGGCCACGCCGGGCGCAATCGCCGCGAGGTTGCCCGACCCACCGCGCGCGACGCCCAAGAACGCTTCGATGATGCCGAGCACGGTGCCGAGCAGCCCGAGCAGCGGGCTCACCGAACCGATCATCGCCAGCGTGGGAATCCAGGTGCCGAGGCGCTCACGCTCGGTGTTCGTCTCAGCGTCGAGCACGAGGCGCAGGGCCTGCACCTGCGAGGCCGTGAGCTGTGCCGGCTGGCCGTCTTCGCCACGGACGAGGCCCGTCTCCTGCAGGAACTGCAGGGCGCGCTGCAGCACGCGCGTGTACGCGCTGGGCTTGGAGCGCTTGGCCAAGGATGCGACCGCCTCGAGGCGTCCGCCCTTGTGGAACTCCGACATGAACGCGCGTCCCGAGGACTCCGCACGACGGAACG
>PNKF01000267.1 GCA_013822285.1 Gemmatimonas sp. | reverse complement strand
CCGCTGGAGCCTGCGCACGCTGCAGCTGGTGGGCTACATCGACGTCCAGAACGTGTACGGTCGCGAGAACGTCTCCGGCCTGCAGTGGGACCAGCGCGAGCAGGTCGTGCTGCGCAATACGTCGATCGGACTGCTGCCAAGCATCGGGTTCAGCATCGAGTTCTGACCGAACGGGCTGAGGGTCCGCCGCGTATCTTGGAGCGGACCCCTCATCACGGAGTACGCGTTCGTGTCTGTGTTCACACTGCGTCTGTCCGTCCGCGCGCGCGATGTCGCGCGCCAGAAGTCGCGCGTTGCTGCGACTGCCTTCGCCTCGATCGGCGCATGCGCATTCGGGCTGCTCGCCGTTTCGTCGCCGATAGCCGCGCAGCAGGGCTATCAGCAGCCGCCCGCTGCCGTTGCGCGCGTACTTGACGCCCCAGCGCGCCCGCAGATCCTCACGAGCCCCGATAAGTCGCTGCTCGTGCTGCTCGACCGCCCGGGGCTGCCGAGCATCGCGACGATCTCCGAGCCCGAGTATCGACTCGCCGGCATTCGCTTGAATCCGCGGACCAGCGGCCCGTCGCGGCAGAATCCTTCGCGCGGGATGCGGGTGATGCCGATGCGCGGCGGCGAGGCCCAGCCGATCGCGATGCAGCTGCCGGCAGGTGGCGGCATCAGCAACCCGAGCTGGTCGCCGAACGGCAAGCTGATCGCCTTCGTGGTGAGCACGGACGATGCGCTGACGCTGTGGGTCGCGGACCCGACCGCGCGCACGGCACGTCAACTCAGCACACGGAAGCTCAACGCCGTACTCGGCGCGCCCTGCAGCTGGATGACGGACGCGGCGATCGTCTGCACGACGGTTCCTGACAATCGCGGTGCAGAGCCGGCGGCGCCGAGCGTGCCGAGCGGACCGATCGTGCAGGAAGCGCTGTCGGGCCGCGCGGATCGCGTGGCGACGTATCAGGACTTGCTGAAGAGCCCCCACGACGAGGCCTTGTTCGAGCACTATGCGACGAGTCAGTTGGTGCGCTTCGCGCTCGACGGGCAGGCGACGACGATCGGCGCACCGGCCATGTTCAGCGATGTCAGCCCGAGCCCGGATGGCCAGTGGATCCTGGTGACGTCGTTGGCGCGTCCGTTCAGCTACTCCGTGCCGCTCAATTACTTCCCGACGACGATCGCCGTGTGGCGCCCGGACGGCAGCGTGGCGCGCACCTTGGCCTCGCGGCCACTGATTGAGCGTGTGCCCTGGGGCGGCGATGCCGCGCAGGTGGGGCCGCGCAGTCCGTCCTGGCGCGCCGACGTGGCAGCGACGCTCACTTGGCTGGAAGCGCTCGATGGTGGCGACCCGACGCGCGACGCGGCGAAGCGCGATCGTCTGCTGGCATTGGACGCACCGTTCAGCTCCGAGCCGCGCACGCTGCTCGAGACGGAATGGCGCGCGCGCGGTGTGACCTGGGCGCGAGCGGATCTCGCGATCGCGCGCGAAGGTCAGTCGCGACTGCGCAAGGCCCGCGTGTGGGTGTTCGATCCCAGCGGCCGCACGGCGCCGCGCATGCTGTGGGAGCGTTCGAGCGAGGATCGCTATGGCGACCCGGGCAACTTCCTGACCACGCGCAACGCGATGGGCCAGAACGTGCTGCGGCTCACGCCGGACGGTCGCTCGGTGTTCTTGGTCGGCGCCGGTGCGTCGAACGAGGGCGATCGCCCGTTCATCGATCGCTACGAGCTGGCGACGGGTCGCTCCGAGCGCTTATTCCGTTCGCAGGCGCCGTACTATGAGAGCGTCGTCGATGTGCTGGACCCGCGGGGCACGGAGTTGTTGACCAGCCGCGAGTCGCAGACCGAGCCGTCGAACTATTTCATCCGTAACCTCGTGCGGCGCATCGCGCCGGTGCAGGTGACGCGCTTCGAGGATCCGGCGCCTGAGTTCGCGAATGTGCGACGCGAGGTCGTGCGCTACACGCGCAAGGACGGCGTGCAGCTGCAGGCGACGGTGTACCTGCCGCCCAACTATGACAAGGCGCGCGATGGCGCGATTCCGTTCTTGCTCTGGGCGTATCCGCTGGAGTTCGGCTCGGCAGAAGCGGCGTCACAGGTGACGGGTTCACCGTATCGCTTCACGCGGCCGGGCGGTTCGTCACATCTGTTCGCGCTGCTGCAGGGCTACGGCGTGATGGACGATCCGACCATGCCGATCGTCGCGATGGATGGCAAGGAGTCGAACGACACCTATGTGGAGCAGCTGACGGCCAGCGCCGAGGCAGCGGTGGACAAGATCGTCGAGATGGGCGTGGCCGATCGGCAGCGCATCGCGGTGGGCGGCCATTCGTATGGCGCGTTCATGACGGCGAACTTGCTGGCGCACACGAGTCTCTTCCGCGCGGGCATCGCGCGCAGCGGCGCGTACAACCGCACGCTGACGCCCTTCGGCTTCCAGGGCGAGGAGCGCAGCTACTGGCAGGCGCCGGATCTGTACGAGCGCATGTCGCCGTTCACGTATGCCGACAAGATCAAGACGCCGATCCTGTTAATCCACGGCATGGCGGACAACAACACGGGTACGTTCCCGATCCAGTCGGAGCGCATGTTCGCGGCACTGAAGGGCAACGGTGGCACGGCACGGTACATCCAGCTGCCGGCGGAGTCGCACGGGTATGCGGCGCGCGAGAGTGTGGGGCATACGCTGTTCGAGATGCTCAACTGGCTAGACCAGTATGTGAAGCCGCAGCGGCCACGTATGTAACTGCATTCACCACGG
>PNKF01000266.1 GCA_013822285.1 Gemmatimonas sp. | reverse complement strand
CAGCCGGTCGAGCGCGCGCTGTTCCTTGCGCGCGAGCATCTGCTCCACACGCTCGATGGCGACGAGATCGAAGCCGATGCCGACGATCATTGACCCTGCCTCAGCACGCGGCGCCAGAACGCGCCCTGGCGGCCGCGCGGATCCGCGAGCACCGGCAGCGACTGCTCCCACCAGGCGTCCGCGGCCCGAAACACCACGTGCAGCTCGGCGACCCAGGCGTCCCAGCATTCGCGCTTCTGCTCCGTGCGGGCCAGCCGCGTGCGCTCGGAGGCGAGACGCATGGACTCCAGCGCCTTCCAGACGGGCTGCGCCAGCAACTCCAGCTCGGCGCCCAGCGCGCGACGGTCGGGCAGCGACTTGCTGAAGCGACGTTCGGCGAGCGTCGCAATGGCGCCGCGCCAGCCCCGCTCGAGCCGAGCCGCATCGAAGGCCGCGATTTGTTGGTCGAGCGACGTCGCGCGATGCGCGGCGCGACGCGCCTCGAGCAAGGGCTGGAACACGACGTCATGATCCGAGCCCGGCGCCGAGGCGACGGCCAGGGCACGCAGCGAACGCGTGAACTCGGGCAGCGGATACTCAGGCGTCATAGGGCGAATAGCGGTACTCGCCGTCAAGCTCGCGGTCGCAGAGTGCGGCGCGCTCGCCGGTGCGCGATTCGAACTTCAGCACGAAGTCCGGCAGACGCTCGGCCGTGAAGCGCTCCCGCGGCAGGGCGAGCGCGGCGATGGCGGCTTCGATGGCCTCGGGCGTGCCCTCGACCTCGATGAGGATGTCCATGCGAGGATATCGCTCAAACCGCACCGTCGCGCCAGCGAGCGTGTACTGCACGATCTCGCGGTCGATCTCGCGCGTGATCACGTAGCCCATGGCCTCGAGGATGCGCGCGAGGGCGACCGGATCGTCCGCCCCGACGGTGAGCTCCTCGCGAACCTTGAAACCCTCGGCGTAACCCGTCGGGCCCTTGAAGTCGAGCGAGGTGACGATGCGCGCGCCGCGATACACGCGCAGGCGCAGCACGTGATCGCGCAGGGCCAGCGACTTGTCCGGCATGTCGTAGCGACGGTCTTCGAGGCGGCCTTCGTAGACCAAGGCGGCCCCGGCGCGTTCGAGACGCGCGCGCGCCTCCTGCGCCTCGGCGTCGGAGATCGCGAAGCCCTTGAGTTCGACTTCACGCATCGAGGATGGCCTCCAACACGCGATCGGTGTCCGTGAAGTCATCGAACACGGCGACCGGCGTATGCGCCTCGAGCGTGCTGCGCGACACGCCGCCCGTGGCCACGCCGATGGCACGCGCGCCCACCGCCTGTCCGCAGGTCATGTCGTGCTCGGTGTCGCCGATGATGACGAGCTGGTCGCCCGCGACGTCGCGACCGAGCAGCGCACTGGCGCGTTCGCGCGCGATCGGCGGCAGCATGGGGCGCTGCTCGTGATCGGAACCGAAGGCACCGACGCGAAAGCGCGTAGGTTCGATCTGCACGGCGCGCAACTTCAGGTCGGCGCCTTCGATCACATTGCCGGTGAGCAAGCCAAGCAGCATGCCCTCGTGCCGCTCGACGGCGTCGAGCAGGGAGAACACGCCGGGGAGCGCACGCAGCGCGGCGGGATCGGCCGCGACCTCTTCGCGCAGGTTGCGCAGGTACGCGGTGACCGTCGCATCGATGGCGGCGTCGATGGCCTCGTCGCTGAAGCCCTCGAGGCGCATCTTCTCGCGGACGATCAGCCGGTCGGTCTTGCCGCCGTAGCGATACGTCTTGGGGCCCATCACGCCGAAGGTCTCGACCAAGGCGCGCTCCATCGAGCGCCGGCCGGCTCCGTCAGAGAGCAGCAGCGTGCCGTCGATATCGAACAGGACGATCTTCATCGGCGGGCGAGGTAGAGGCCACCGAGCACCGCCCCGGCACCCAGTCCTTGGAAGACCGTCGGCACTTCGCCCAGCATCAGCCAGGCGACGAGCACGGCGACCAGCGGCTGCAGGTTGGCGAACATGGCCGTGCGCGTCGGACCGATCGCCCGCACGCCGTGATACCACACGAGGTACGCAACGACCATCGCGAGGATGCCCGAGTAGGCCACCGCGCCCCAGGTGAGCGGCGTGACGGCGGCCCAATCGGTCTTCACGATGGACGGTGCCGCGACGATGAACAGCGGCACCACGCCGCCGACCAGCGTCCACGCGGCGACCTGCGCGGGCTCGACGCGCTGCGCGAGCGGCACGAGACCCGTCGTGTAGAAGGCCCAGATGAACACGGCGCCGAGGATCAGCAGGTCGCCGAGCAGGTGCGCGGTGCCGTCCGCCTGCACGCTGCCACCGACGACGAGCATCACGCCAGAGATCGACAGCACGATGCCTGACACGGCGCGCATGGGCAGGCGCTCGTGCCCGCTGAGTCGCGCGACGATGGCGACGGCGGCCGGGCTCGCGGCGATGACCAGCGCTGCCGTGCCCGCGCGCGTGAGCGAGAGGCCGCTCACGAAGAGCATCTGGTAGATGAAATGCCCGAGCACGCCGAGTCCGAGGAGCCTCTTGCGATCGGCGGCACTGGGGCGCAGGCCCTGCTGCGCGTAGGCCACCGCCAGCAGGATCACGCAGGCGATGCCCATGCGCAGGGCGTTGTACACGGTCGGCACCATGACCTGGGTGCCGTACTTCATCACCGAGAAGTTGACGCCCCAGATGACCGCCATGCCGACGAGGCTGAGTTCGGTACTGCGGCTGGCGCGGGAGTGGGCAGTCATAGACTTGGGAAATCTAGCGGG
>PNKF01000265.1 GCA_013822285.1 Gemmatimonas sp. | reverse complement strand
CCGGCATACCGGCAACGGTATCGAGAGTTCGAATCTCTCCCTGTCCGTGTAGCACCCGACGCGCTGGCCTTGCCGGCGCGTCGTCGTTTGCGGGAGCTGCTCCGCAGGCGCTCTCAGGACAGGTGGCCGAGTGGTTTAAGGCGCACGCCTGGAAAGCGTGTATACGTTAATAGCGTATCGCGGGTTCGAATCCCGCCCTGTCCGTCGTGATGTACGTGACTGAGTCGTTGCGCGGCCGTCCTCGAACCGAGGCCGGCCGCGCAAACCTTTTGGGGGTATCCAGTGTCTATCTCTGTGAACGCCGGAGCACCCCATGACACCCATCGTGAAACGCACATCTGATTCCCGCCTCGAGGTCTTCGACGCCAACGGCCAGCTGATCGGGACCATCTCCCGCCCGCTGGATGCCGAGGCCCTGGGCCCTGGCCGCGAGAAGGTGTACCTCGCGCGCCGCCCGCAGGCCCGCGCCGATCGTTCGACGCGCAACCAAGCCGCGTGAGTCTGCGGCGGCGCTCCGCCGCTCCAGCGACGAACGCGCAATACGCCGCCCCGCGCGGCTCCCGCGCGTGCGCACGCCAGCGCATATTTCGGGGCGATGCCATCCGCCCCTGTGACGCTTCTCAATGCGCGCGCCGTCGCGCGCACGATCTCGCGCATGGCCGACGAGATCCTCGAGCGTAATGACGGCACCGAACGCCTGATCCTCGTCGGCATCCAGCGCCGCGGCGTGCAGATCGCGCAGCGGCTCGCCGCGGTCATCACGGAGCGCGAAGGCGTCGACATCCCGCTCGGTGCGCTCGACATCACGCTCTACCGCGACGACCTGCAGACCGTCGGGCCGCGTCCCGTCGTCGGCCAGACGATCCTGCCCAAGGCCGTCGACGGCCAAGTGGTCGTCATCGTCGACGACGTGCTGTTCACGGGCCGCACGATTCGCGCCGCGCTCGACGAACTCGCCGATTTCGGTCGCCCCTCGCGCATCATGCTTGCCGTGCTGATCGATCGCGGCGGGCGCGAACTCCCCATCCACGCCGATGTCGTCGGGCAGACCGTCACCGTGCCGCCGGGCGGCCGCGTCGACGTCTTCGTGCCGGAGCTCGACGGCAAGGACGAGGTCACGATGGTCGGAGGCGCCACATGAGCCTGCTCGGCAAGGACCTGGTCGGCCTCGCCGGACTCACGCGCGAGCAGATCACCGCCATCCTCGACGTCGCGGAGCCCCTGCGGGAAGTCTCCGAGCGAGCGATCAAGAAGGTTCCGACCCTCCGCGGCATGACGGTCGTGAACCTTTTTTTCGAGGCCTCGACGCGCACCCGCATCTCGTTCGAGTTCGCCGAGAAGCGCATGAGCGCCGACACGGTGAACGTCGCGGCCTCGGGCTCCAGCGTGTCGAAGGGCGAGACCTTGGTCGACACCGCCCGTAATCTCGAGGCGATGCGCATCGACATGGTCGTCGTACGGCACGGCTCGTCCGGCGCGGCGCGCTTCTTGGCGGAACGCATCGAGAGCAACGTCATCAATGCCGGCGACGGCACGCACGAGCATCCCACGCAGGGCCTGCTCGACCTGCTCACGCTGCGCCAGCGCTTCGGCACGCTCGAAGGCAAGCGCATCTGCATCTGCGGCGACGTGCTGCACTCGCGCGTGGCCCGCAGCAACATCTGGGGCCTCAAGGCCCTCGGCGCCGAGGTCGCGGTCTGCGGCCCGCGCTCCCTGCTGCCCAACGCCATCGAGGAGATGGGCGTGCAGGTCTTCAGCCGCATCGAACAGGCCATCGAATGGGCCGATGCGCTGAACGTGCTGCGCTTGCAGTTGGAGCGCATGCAGGCCGGTTACATCCCGTCGCTGCGCGAGTACAATCGCGTCTTCGGCGTCACGCGTGCGCGGCTTGAGAAGGCCCCGCGCGACATTCTCATCCTCCACCCTGGGCCGATGAATCGCGGCGTCGAGATCGATAGCGACGTCGCCGATGGCCCGCACTCCGTGATCCTCGACCAAGTCACCAACGGCGTCGCTGTGCGAATGGCCGTGCTGTATCTCCTCGCAGGCCAAAAGGCCTCGCTCGCCGACGTCGCCAAGGGAGGTGCCGCATGAGCGCCGTCCTCGTGAAGGGCGGGCGGATCATCGATCCCTCCCAGAACCTCGACGCCGTCGGCGACCTGTTGCTCGTCGACGGCAAGGTCGCGCAGGTCGGCGGCACGATCGCCGCGCCGGCGGGCGCGCAGGTCGTCGATGCCAAGGGCTTGGTCGTCGCGCCGGGCATGATCGACGTGCACGTGCATCTGCGTGAGCCGGGTCGCGAAGACGTCGAGACCGTCGCGACGGGTGCCCATGCGGCGGTGGCCGGTGGCTTCACGGCCGTCTGCGCCATGCCCAACACCAAGCCGGTGACCGACAACCAGGCGACCGTCGGCTTCGTGAAGCGTCAGGGTGAGGCCGCGGGATTCGCGCGCGTGTACCCGATCGGCGCGATCTCGGTCGGCCAGCAGGGCGAGACGCTGGCCGAGTTCGGCGAAATGGTGGCGGCGGGTGCCGTCGCGTTCTCCGATGACGGCAAGCCGGTCGAGAACGCGCAGTTGATGCGCACCGCCCTCGAGTACGCGCTCACCTTCAACGTGCCGATCGTCGAGCACTGCGAGGTGATGTCGCTCGCCCACGGCGGGTCGATGAACGAGGGCATCGTCTCGGCGCGGCTGGGGCTCAAGGGCATCCCCGCCGAGGCGGAAGAGATCGACGTCGCGCGCTGCATCCTGCTCGCCAAGCGCACGGGCGGG
>PNKF01000264.1 GCA_013822285.1 Gemmatimonas sp. | reverse complement strand
GAAATGGTGCTCTCGATGAGCATCGGCGAGACCAAGGAGCAGTCGGTGAAGTGGCCGGAGGATTTCCCGGACGAGGCGCAGCGCGGCAAGAGCAAGCCGGTGCGCGCGACGTTGAGCGAGATCAAGAAGAAGTCCGTGCCGCCGCTCGACGACGCCTTCGCCGCCGAGATGGGCGACTTCGCGTCGCTGGCCGCGCTGAAGGAGACGATCCAGAAGGATCTGGCCGAGAACCTGGTGCGCGAGGCGGATGCCGCGGCGCGCACGCAGCTGCTCGACGAGATCGTGACGGCGAATCCGTTCGACCTGCCGCCGAGCTGGGTGAAGCAGATGATCCAAGCCTACGCGGAAGCGTACCGGATCCCGCAGGAGGAGATCCTCAAGTTCGGCGACGAGATCAAGGGCATGGCGGAGCGTCAGGTGCGCCGCGACCTGATCATCGACACGCTGGCCGAGAAGCATTCGCTGGTGGCGGGCGAGGCCGACGTGGACGCGAAGGTGGCCGAGATGGCGCAGAAGCGCGGCGAAGATGCCGGCAAGACCTACGCCGCCTTGCAGAAGGCGGGGCGCCTCCGCGAGCTTGAGCGGGGCATCACCGAGGAGCGCGTGTTTGCGTGGCTCCTCGAGCGCAACACGATCGAGCAGGCGTAACGAGAAGACCCGCCGCCGGCGACCGGCCGGCGGCACGCGAACCCGAGAGGACGACGCATATGGCGATCATTCCGAATCCGTACGTGATCGAACGCAGCAGCCGCGGCGAACGCAGCTACGACGTGTACAGCCGCTTGCTCATGGACCGCATCATCTTCCTCGGCACGCCGGTGAACGATGACGTGGCCAACATGATCATCGCGCAGCTGCTGTTCCTCGAGGCGGACAACCCGGGCCGCGACATCCACCTGTACATCAACTCGCCGGGCGGCAGCGTGAGCGCCGGCTTGGCGATCTACGACACGATGCAGTTCCTGAAGTCGCCGGTGAACACGATCTGCATGGGCTTGGCGGCCTCGATGGGCGCCTTCCTGCTGACGGCCGGTGCGAAGGGCAAGCGGTCGGCGCTGCCGAACTCGCGCATCATGATCCACCAGCCCTCGGGCGGTGCGTCGGGCACGGCGGCCGACATCGAGATCCAGGCGAAGGAGATCATCTATCTCCGCAGCCGGATGAACGAGCTGATGGCCAAGCATACGGGCCGTCCGCTGGAGCAGATCGAGCGCGACGTGGACCGTGACCGCTTCATGAGCGCCGCCGAGGCGGTGCAGTACGGCCTGATCGACCAGGTGGTGGCGAGCCGCGCCGAGGCTGAGGCGGCGACGGTCCTGGCCGCGACGAAGTAAGTCAGCTGCTCGAAGCCGGGACGCTTGTGAATTAATTCACGAGCGTCCCGGCGGTTTTCTTCCCACGGTCCGTTGCCTAGCGTTACATCAGGGTATCGAGAGGCGTCGAAAGAGGCCTAGGCTCCCGGAACGTTCCTTGCGTTGTCGATACTTGTGATGGACCTGGCCGTCGCCCGTGGGCGCCGTCAGATGCCGTCGTCCCGCTTCCGTCATTTCGCACATGTCCCAAGACCGTCACCTGCGCTGCTCCTTCTGCGGAAAGTCCAAGGACGCCGTCCGGAAGTTCATCTCCGGTCCGTCCGTGTACATCTGCAATGAGTGCATCGCCCTCTGCAATGAGATTCTCGCGGAGGACGAGGAGCGCGAAGTCTCGGAGACGCACACCAGCGTCCCGCTGCCGCAGGAGATCAAGGGGACGCTGGACCAGTATGTGATCGGGCAGGAAGGCGCCAAGAAGGCGCTGGCCGTGGCGGTCTACAACCACTACAAGCGCATCAACTCCGGCGCCAAGCGCGAAGGCGACGTCGAGCTCGACAAGTCGAACATCCTGCTGCTCGGGCCCACCGGCGTGGGCAAGACGCTGCTGGCGCAGACACTGGCGCGCATCCTCGATGTGCCGTTCACGATCGCCGACGCGACGACGCTGACCGAAGCGGGCTACGTGGGCGAGGACGTGGAGAACATCCTCGTGCGCTTGCTGCAGGCCGGTGACTTCAACGTGGCCGAGTGCGAGCGCGGCATCGTGTACATCGACGAGATCGACAAGATCGCCCGCAAGAGCGAGAACCCGTCGATCACGCGCGACGTCTCGGGCGAGGGCGTGCAGCAGGCCCTGCTCAAGATCCTCGAGGGCACGGTGGCCAGCGTGCCGCCGCAGGGCGGCCGCAAGCACCCGCAGCAGGAATACATCCAGATCAACACGAAGGACATCCTGTTCATCTGCGGTGGCGCCTTCGACGGCCTCGAGAAGATCATCGAGGCGCGCCTGGGCAAGCGGGCGATCGGCTTCAACAACGATTCGGCCGCGAAGGGCGAGCAGAGCAAGACGAACATCTTCGGCGCGATCGAGCCCGAGGACTTGCTGCGCTTCGGCTTGATCCCGGAGTTGGTCGGCCGCCTGCCGGTGGCCGTGCCGCTCGAGGGCTTGGATGAGGATGCACTGGTCCAAATCCTAAAGGAGCCCAAGAACGCGCTCACGAAGCAGTACAAGAAGCTCTTCGAGCTCGAGGGCGTGGAGCTGACCTTCGACGACGCGGCGCTGCGTGCCGTTGCGCGGAAGGCGATCCAGCGTGGCACGGGCGCGCGCGGCCTGCGCGCGATCCTCGAGGAGCTGCTGCTCGACACGATGTTCGACCTGCCGGGCCGCGATGACGTGCTCGAGGTGCGGGTGACCGAAGCGACGGTGACGCAGAAGCAGCGTCCGTTGCTGGAGATCAGCGCGCAGCCGAAGAAGAAAGAGGCGTGACGCCTCCCGACGA
>PNKF01000263.1 GCA_013822285.1 Gemmatimonas sp. | reverse complement strand
TTCAACGCGAGCATCGGCAAGCAGGGCGGCGGCGTGACGCGCTTCAACACGGGCGTGACGCGCATCAGCGCCGGCTACGAAGTGAACGACGCCGGCTTCCAGCCGCGCGCCGACTTCATGGAGAACGGCAATTGGTTCGGCCTCAACTTCGTGGAGCCGACGAAGTTCTACCGTCGCCTGTTCGTGAACATCAACCAGTGGAACAACTGGACGACGGACGGCCTGCGCCTGAACAGCGGCGGCAACATCAACGTCAACGGTGAGCTGCCGAACCAGTGGTGGTTCTGGGCGGGCTACAACCTGAACGGCATCGGCGAGACCTATGACGACCGCGTGACCCGCGGCGGTCCGGCGCTGCGTCGCAACTTCCGCCAGAACGCCTGGCTGGGCTTCGAGACCGACGGGCGCAAGCCGGTCACCGGCACGCTCCAGGGCTTCTTCGTCTTCAAGGACGCGTCCGGGTCGTCGGAGTGGGGCGTCGATCCCGAGCTGGGCTTCCGTGTCGGTGGCAGCGTGCAGGGCAGCGTCGCGCTCAACTACTACGAAGGCGTGAACGACCAGCAGTGGTACAACAACTTCGCGACGCCGGGCGGCACGGCGTACACCTTCGCGCGGCTCGACCAGACCACGATGGGTGTCACCACGCGCCTCGACTACACGATGACGCCGACGCTGTCGTTGCAGCTGTATGCGCAGCCCTTCGTCACGGCCGGCGACTACTCGGAGCTCAAGCAGGTGGTGGATCCGCGGGCCGCGCGCTACGAAGACCGCTTCGCGCCGTACACGGCTGCCACGCCCACGGACTTCAACTTCAAGCAGTTCCGCTCGAACACCGTGCTGCGTTGGGAGTACCGCCCGGGTTCGGTGCTGTTCTTCGTCTGGCAGCAGGGCCGCCAGGACTACCGGAACCCCGGCTCGTTCGAGTTCGGCCGCGACTACGGCGACCTGTTCCGCACGCGCTCGGACAACACCTTCCTGATCAAGGCCAGCTACTGGTTTAGCCTCTGAGGGGCAGACGTAAGACGTGAGATATGAGACGGAAGGGTGAGTTGAGACCCCGGCCCGAAACCCAGTAAACCCTCCGCCCGTAGGCAGTGTCTGAAGGGATGCAGGACCCGAAAGAGAGAGCGGCAGCGGGGTGGCGTCGGTGCTGGTGGGGGATCGGCCCACCCCCTGCCTGCTCACTCAAAGGGGTTTCACTACGCAGGCTACATCCACGGGGCGTCACGCGATGTTGTGAAGGGCATCGCATGGCGCCCCGTGGCGCGTCCGGGAGTCTCAGGATGACGCGCTCGGGCGCGCGTGGACAATCACAGCGTCGGCAGCTGCCGCGCGACGCGCCGCAGGGCGGTCACCCGAAAGCCGACGGCCTCGATGGCCGCCCGCAGCTCCGCGTCGAGCGCCGCCAACTCGGTCTCTGTCCGCGCGACGTCGAGCTCCACGCGTCCCAGCTCCACCTCCGCGCGCGTCACACCGTCGACGCCCGCCAGCGCCGCGAATATCGCTTGCTTCGCGTGAACGGACAGCATACCGGAGATCAGGAGTTCAAGCCGCATCAGGGCAAGTTAGCTTGGGAGGGCGGACTGGGAGATGAAGTCCGCTCAGAGGCCCACCACCTTCTTCGCCCCGCTCGCTATGCAGACCGCCTTCCTCGGTTTGGGTGCCATTGGCACGCCAATGGCCCGTCACCTTGCCGCCAAGTTTGCCGGCACGCGCATCTGGAATCGCACGGCCGCCAAGGCCGCCGCATTCGTCGCGCAGCACGGTGGCCAGCTGGTCGCGACGCCGGCGGAGGCCGCGCGTGGCGCCGATGTCGTCATCACTTGCTTCCCGGTCTCGCGCGATGTCGAGTCGCTGCTCGATGGCCCCGACGGCCTGTTGGCGGGCCTCGCGACGGGCAGCGTGCTCGTCGATTGCACCTCGGGGGATCCCGCGACGTCCAAGCGCATCGCGGCGAGGCTCGCGGAGCGTGGCATCGGGTTTCTCGATGCGCCCGTGTCGGGTGGCGTCGTGGGCGCCGAGGCGGCGGCACTGACGGTGATGATCGGCGGCGAAGCCTCCACGCTCGAGCGCGTGCGGCCGGCGATCGAGGCCTTCGGCAAGCGCATCGTGCACTGCGGCCCCGTAGGCTCGGGCGATGCCGTGAAGGCCGTGAACAACGCGCTGCTGGCGCAGCACATCATCGGCACGGCCGAGGGCCTGATGGCGCTGGAGCGCGCCGGTGTGGATCCCGCGCTGGCGCTCGATGTGATCAACAACTCGAGCGGACGCAGCAACGCGTCGATGAACCTCTTTCCCGAGCGCGTGCTCACGAAGGCGTACCCGCGCACCTTCCGTCTCGCGCTGCTCGACAAGGACGTGGGCATCGCGCTGCAGGTGGCGCGCGAGGCGGGCGTGTCGGCGCCGATGCTTGAGTTGGCGAGCCAGCAGTACCGCGACGCGCATGCGGCGATGGGCGAGGAGGCCGATCACGTGGAGATCGTGAAGTGGCTGCGAGGGGAATCCTGACGGTTCGCAGTCTCAGACTTTGACAAAGTTTGGACTAACGGGTCCGATGAGGCCCTGCGTACTATTTTCGGTCTAGCATCGAAGAATCCCCCCTCGTCGTCCCGGAATCTTCCCCCCGATGATTTCCGCCCGTCAGCATTTCCCTGCGCTGCAGCGCACGCATAACGGCCGTCCGGTCGCGTACTTCGATGGTCCCGGCGGCACGCAGGTGCCGCGGATGGTCGTGGATGCGATGACGCAGTACCTGCTGCACCACAATGCGAACACGCATTGGGCGTACCCGACCAGTCTCGAGACGGACGCCAA
>PNKF01000262.1 GCA_013822285.1 Gemmatimonas sp. | reverse complement strand
CTTCCAGGTGCGACGCGTCTTGTTGTTCGCGTGCGAGACGTTGTTGCCGTGGGCGACGCCCTTCGAGCAGACGTAGCAGATATTGCGCTGGATGGCCACGGGTCAGTTCTCCACGAGTTCGATGCGCGCCATCTCAGCCCCGTCACCCTTGCGGAAGCCGGTCTTGAGGATGCGCGTGTACCCACCGGCCCGCTTCGCGAACTTCGGCCCGACTTCCTGGAACAGCTTGTCGGCCGCTTCGCGCTTCTGGACGTGCTTGCCGGCGAGGCGACGCGCGTGCAGGGTGCCCGTGCGCGCCTTGGTGATCAGCTTCTCGACGAAGGGCCGGAGCTCCTTCGCCTTGGCTTCGGTGGTTTCAATCGCGCCCTGCTCGATGAGCGAGGTCGCGAGGTTACGGAGCAGCGCGAGGCGCTGCTCAGAAGTACGGCGGAGGCTCCGCCCAGCCTTACGATGGCGCATGCTGCTTATTCCTCGTCGTCGTCGTCAGGCGCAGCAGCGGCCGCACGGCTCGGCGGCGTGCCCCAATCGGCCACGCGCACTCCATCCGTCGACTCCTCAAACCGCATCCCGAAATTGAGTCCTTCCTTCTCGAGGAGGTCGGCGATCTCCTGGAGGGACTTCTTGCCGAAATTCTTGACCTGCAGGATCTGCGCTTCCGTCTGGCGCACCAGGTCACCCAGCGAACGGATGCTCGAGTTCTTGAGCGAGTTCACCGAGCGGACGGACAGCGAGAGATCGTCGATCGGCGTGCGGAGCAGCTCGGCGAGGCGCGCGGCGTCGCTCGAGCCCTCGGCGCCCGGCACGGCCACCGCAGCGGCCGCGTGGGTCCCGAAGGACGCGAAGTACTGGAAGTGCGTCTGCGCCAGCGCGGCGGCGTAGCTGACCGCCTGCTCCGGCGAGATGGTGCCGTTGGTCTCGACCGTCATCGTGAGGCGGTCGTAGTCCGTGCGCTGTCCGACGCGCGTCTCGGCGACGGCGAAGTTCGTGCGCTTGACCGGCGAGTAGATCGAATCGATGCGGACCAGGTCGACCGGCAGCGACCGATCGGTCGGGTGCTGCTCGGCCTCGATGTAGCCACGGCCCTTGTTCACGTAGAGTTCGATCGACAGATCGCGATCGTCCTGCAGCGTGAGGATGTGGTGCGAGCCGTCGACCACGCGCACGCCGGCCGGCAGGTCGAGCTGACCCGCGGTCACGGCGCCGCTCTTGGTGACCTTCACGCGCAGGATCGCGTCCTCGACGTCCTCGTCCAGCGCGAGCACGAGGGTCTTGAGGTTCGCGACGATCTGATGGACGTCTTCGACGACGCCCGGGATGGTCTGGTGCTCATGGAGCACACCGTCGATGCGGATGCCCCACACGGCGGCGCCGCGCAGGCTCGACAGGAGCATGCGACGCATGGCGTTGCCGAGGGTGTGGCCGAACCCGCGCTCGAGCGGCTGCAACCGGAACTCCGCGACATTCGGGTTGTCGTCGCGCTTCGTCATCTCGACGAGCTGCGGACGGACAAGGCCGCGGAGGTCAATCGTCTGGGACATCGTTGGGAATCCTTGAGGAGAGAAAATCACGATGGCGAATCGCGCCACCGACGCCGTACCCCGGCCCTGATCCGCGGTACGCTCGTAAGGCCATCAGGGGGCCAAACTGCAGAGATGAGACATGAGATATGAGACGGAAGTGGCCGTTTCCTCACATCTCACATCTTACATCTCACATCTGCCGTTCTATTACTTCGAATACAGTTCGACGACCAGCTGCTCCTGCGCCGCGATCGGGATCATCGCCCGCTGCGGACGCTCGAGCATACGGCCGGAGAACGTGTCCTTGTCCACGGCCAGCCACGTCGGGGCCTGACCACGGGCGGCGATCTCGAGCGCTTCCTTCACGAGCACGAGCTCGCGCGAGGCCTGGCGCATCTTGATTTCCTGACCGGGCTGCACCGCGAACGACGGGATGTCGACCGACTTGCCGTCGACTTCGATGTGGCGGTGACGGATCAGCTGACGCGCGGCCTTGCGGCTCGGCGCGAAGCCCATGCGGTAGACCATGTTGTCCAAGCGGCTCTCGAGAGCGGCGAGGAGGTTGTGGCCCGTGACGCCCGGGAGCGACGCGACCTTCTCGAACGTGTTGCGGAACTGACGCTCCGACACGCCGTAGATGCGCTTGATCTTCTGCTTCTCACGGAGCTGCTTCGCGTACTCGCTCACCTTGCGGCGGCGGGCCGTGTTCTGGCCGTGCTGGCCAGGCGCATACGGGCGACGCTCAACCGGGCACTTCTCGGTGAAGCACTTCGTGCCCTTCAGGAACAGCTTCGTGCCTTCACGCCGGCACTGCCGGCAGCTGGGACCAGTGTAACGCATCGGTTAGACCCTCCGGCGCTTAGGCGGCCGGCAGCCGTTGTGCGGAATCGGGGTCACGTCCTTGATGGACTTGACCGTCAGGCCAGCGGCGGCGAGCGCCTGGATCGCAGACTCGCGACCCGAACCGGGGCCCTGGACCTTCACGTGCACGCGACGCACACCGAGCGACAGCGCTTCGCGCGCGCACTGCTCGGCCGCCACGGTCGCCGCGAACGGCGTGGACTTCTTGGAGCCCTTGAACCCGGCCTTGCCCGCCGTGCCCCAGGAGATCGCGTTGCCATGGGCATCCGTGATCGTGATGAGCGTATTGTTGAAGGTCGCGTTGACGTGCGCGACGCCTTCGGCGTCGACGACCTTCTTGGTCTTCTTTCCGATAGCCATTACTTCGTCACCTTCTTCTTACCCGCGATCGCGCGGCGCGGCCCCTTCTTCGTGCGGGCGTTCGTGTGCGTGCGCTGACCACGGA
>PNKF01000261.1 GCA_013822285.1 Gemmatimonas sp. | reverse complement strand
ACTGTCGGTGGCGTTGGATCCGACGGTGACGCCCGCACTGCGCGCCGAAGGCATGGCGCGTGAAGTGGTGAGCCGCGTGCAGCGGCTGCGGAAGGACAGCGGACTCGCGGTGAGCGACCGGATCCGGTTGGTCGTCGTCGGGGACGCTGCCGTGCAGGACGCGATGCGCGCGCACGCCGCGTGGATCGCGCAGGAGACGTTGGCCCGGGACTGCGTCATCGCCGACGCGCTCCCGTCCCCCGCGTGGCCGGCGACCGCCGAGGTGGATCTCGACGGCGCAGTGGCGCGCATTGCCCTTACCAAGGACAGCTGACATGGCGACCCCGACCCCGGGCGGTGAGAAGAAGTTCAAGCCCTTCCCGAAGAAGCAGGTCCAGTACTTCGAGAAGCGCCTCCTCGAAGAGCGCAGGCGCGTGTTGAAGGAACTCGGGCACTACGACGAGACCTTCGGCAACACGCCGCAGGGCGCGGACGGCGATCTGTCGGCGTACTCGTTCCACATGGCCGACCAGGGGACGGATGCCATGGAGCGTGAGAAGGCGTTCCTCTTCGCCTCCAAGGAAGGGCGCTTCCTCTGGCACGTGGACCAGGCGCTGCGTCGGCTGTACCGCACGCCCGACGAGTTCGGGAAGTGCCACAACTGTGGCGGCGAAGTGGGCTTCGATCGCCTCGACGCGCTGCCGCACGCGCGCTACTGCATCGACTGCAAGCAGCGTGAGGAAGATGGGAAGAAGTGAGCCCGGGGGCCTCGGCCCCTCCGCCGTGCTGTCCATCACGGGCGGCATCGTGCTCGCGGATGCGTTCACGAAGCTGCTCGCGGTGGATCGGCTCGCGCCGATGCACACGCCGCATCCGGTGATCGGCGATGTGCTGCGCTGGACGCTGGTCTACAACCCGGGTGCGGCCTTCGGGCTGCACCTGGGTCCGTGGTCGCGCTGGATCTTCATCGTGCTGACCTTCGTGGCGTTGGGCGTGCTGTGGACGATGTATCGGCAGAGCGTGCCGGAGGCGCGGTTGAAGGTGGTCGCGCTGGCGACGATCGCCGGCGGCGCGATCGGCAATTTGGTCGACCGTGTGCGCTCGTCGCGCGGCGTGGTGGACTTCATCGACGTCGGCGTGGGTGCCTGGCGTTGGCCGACGTTCAACATCGCGGACATCGCGGTGAGCTGCGGAGCGATTGCCTTGGCGATCGTGCTCTGGCGCGAGGACGCGGAGGCCGAGCGGCTGGCGAAGCTGGCGGCGGACTCGGGCGCGTCGTCAGCCGGTGCTCCGGCCAGCGCTGGGTCCGGCGTCGAACCGACGATGGCGCGCGAACAGCACGGCGCGTCCTGAGATGGGCGAGCCGCTGGGGCCTGGGCGGCACACGTTCTCGCTGGACGCGGAGGATGTGGGCGAGCGGCTCGACCTGATCGTCGCGCGGCGCACGGGGCAGTCGCGCACGCAGGCGGCGACGCACATCGCCACGGGGCGCGTGACGGTGAACGGCCGCGTGGAGCGTGCGAGTTTCCGCTCCGAAGGCGGCGAGACGGTGATCGTCGAGATACCCGTGCCGCCGGGCCGCGACGTGACGCCGGAGCAGATCCCGATCCGCGTCGTGTACGAGGACGAGGATTTGGTCGTCGTCGACAAAGCCGCGGGCATGGTGGTGCATCCGGCGCCGGGCAACTGGAGCGGTACGCTGGTGAACGCGCTGCTGGGGCGCGGACAGGCATTGGCCGAGGGCGGGGGCGCGGAGCGTGCGGGCCTGGTGCATCGCCTGGACAAGGAGACGAGTGGTTTGCTCGTGGTCGCGAAGAGCGATCGCGCGCACAAGTCGCTCTCGGGGCAGATCGCCGCGCGCACGGTGAAGCGCCGCTACGCCTGCTTGGCTTGGGGCCATCTCGACGCCGAGCGCATCACGGTGGACAAGCCGCTGGCGCGTGATCCCAACGACCGGACGCGGATGGCGGTGCGGCCCGAGGGACGCAGCGCGCGCACGGATTTCGTGCGCCTGGGCCGCTTCGACAGCGTGGACTTGCTGCGCGCCGAGCTGCACACGGGCCGTACGCATCAGATCCGCGTGCACTTGGCGAGCATCGGGCATCCGGTGGCCGGCGACGATACCTATGGCGGGGGCGGGGGCCGCAAACTGCTGGACCTGCCGCCCAAGCGACACTTCCTGCATGCGGCGTGGCTGGTGTTCACGCACCCCGTGAGCGGCGAGCGGATGGACCTGCGGGCGCCGCTGCCGGAGGACCTGCGGAAGTCGTTGGCCCGGGCGGCCGGCGACCCGGGCCTGTTTGCCCGGCCCGACGCGCTGGAGTACTTTGGCTTCTATAGTGAATCTCAGTGACCTGACAGGGGCCGAGGTGGGGGCGGACGGCGACGAGACCGCCCGCGACGCCGACCGTTATCTGGTGGCGGAAGCGGCCGGACAGCGGGTGGCGGTTCCGCTGCTGCAGGCCCGTGAGATTTTGACCGTGAAAGCCGTGACCAGACTGCCCGGTGCGCCGTCTTGGATTGCCGGGCTGGTGAATGTGCGCGGCACGGTGCTGACGGTGGTGGATGTCGGGCGGCGCCTGGCCGGCGCGGCGTCTGAAGGACCGGTGGTGATGGTGGAAGTGGCGGAGCGGAAGTTCGGGCTCCGCGTGGCACGGGTGGACGGCGTGATGCGCGCCGACGCAGGGGTGGAGGGCGTAGACGAGGCGCGGTCGGCGGCGGGTGCCGTGCGCGGGCTCGTCTCGACAGGCGCCACGCCCGCGTTGGTGCTCGACCTGGAGGCCTTGCAGCGCGCGGCGATCGCCGACGCGTGAGCGCAGGGCCGGCACGACTCTAGCGGAAGTGGAGGGGA
>PNKF01000260.1 GCA_013822285.1 Gemmatimonas sp. | reverse complement strand
TGCCGCGTACCATCATGACCGGTACGACGACGCTCGGCGCCCTCATCGCCATGATCTTCCTTGGCGGTGACGTCATCCGGCCCTTCGCGCTGATCCTCACCTTCGGCATCGTCGTCGGCACCTTCAGCTCGATCTGGGTCGCCGCGCCGCTGGTGCTCTGGATCGAGAAGAAGTACCCGCGCGAGACGGACGCCACGCCGCATTCGCGCGTCCCGGCCGCTCGCCCCTGAGCGCCGCCGTGCACGACCAGGAGCCCCGTCCGGCGTCCGCGCCCGACGGGGCTCCGTCCGTTCCGCCGCCGTTCATCGACGCGCACGTCCATCTCGGCAGCGAGCAGTTCGCGGACGACCTGCCGGCCGCCCTGCAGCGCCTCCGCGACGCCGGTGGCGTGGGGGCCGTCTGCATCGGGGAATCGCTCGACGCCGCGCAGCGCGCACGCGCCATCGCGGCGCAGCAGCCAGGATTCGTCTGGTGGACCGCTGGCGTCCATCCGCACGATGCGGCGGGCTTTGACCCGGTTCGGGACGCCGAGGCCCTCAGCGAGGCGCTCAGCGCCGGCGCGGTGGCCGTGGGGGAGTGCGGCCTCGACTACCACTACGACCATTCGCCCCGGGCCCTGCAGCGCCGTGCCTTCGCCGCCCAGCTCGCGCTCGCGGCGCAGTTCGACAAGCCCGTAGTCCTGCACACCCGCGAAGCCGAGGACGACACCATCGCCATGCTGCGCGAGGCCGGCAGCGCCGGCATCCGCGGCGTGCTGCACTGCTTCACCGGATCGCCGGCCCTCGCCGATGCCGGCCTCGAGGCGGGCTGGTACGTCTCCTACGCCGGCGTCATCACGTTCAAGAAGTGGGATGGGGATGATCTGCTGCGACGCATCCCCCCCGATCGTCTCGTCATCGAGAGCGACAGTCCCTACCTCGCGCCCGTGCCGTATCGCGGCAAGCGCAACGAGCCCGCGTGGTGTGCGTACACGCTGCAGCGGCTCGCCGCAGTGCGCGGAGCGCCCGTCAGCGAACTCGCCACACAGCTCGTGGCGAACACCCGACGCCTCTTTGCACTCGCCTAAGTAGCTTTCGCCGTTCCAACCCCCCAACTGAGGTGTACGACCCCCGATGAGCGTCCCCTCCGACATCGAGATTGCCCAGGCGGCCAAGCTCCGCCCCATCACCGACGTGGCCAAGGACATCGGCCTCGGACCCGACGATCTCGACCTCTACGGCAAGTACAAGGCCAAGGTCTCCCTCGACCTCGCCGAGCGCCCCGCCAAGGGCAAGCTCGTGCTCGTCACCGCCATCAATCCGACGGCGGCCGGCGAAGGCAAGACGACCACCTCGGTCGGCCTCGCCCAGGCCTTCCGCAAGCTGGGCAAGAACGCCGTGCTCTGCATCCGCGAGCCCTCGCTGGGCCCGGTGTTCGGCGTGAAGGGCGGCGCCGCCGGCGGCGGCTACTCGCAGGTGCTGCCGATGGACGACATCAACCTGCACTTCACGGGCGACTTCCACGCCATCAGCTCGGCGCACGCGCTGCTGGCCGCGATGCTCGACAATCACCTGCAGCAGGGCAACGCGCTCAACATCGATCCGCGCCGCATCACCTGGCCGCGCACGATCGACATGAACGACCGCGCCCTGCGTAAGGTCGTCATCGGCCTCGGCGGCCCCGCCGAAGGCGTCGTGCGCGAAGAGCGCTTCGTGATCATCCCCGCCTCCGAAGTCATGGCGATCCTCGCCTTGGCGACGAGCGTCGACGATCTCGAGCAGCGCTTGGGCAACATCATCGTCGGCTCCACCTACGGCGCCGATCGCAAGCCGATTTACGCGCGGGACCTCAACGCGCAGGGCGCGATGGCCATGCTGCTCAAGGACGCCATCCGGCCGAACCTCGTGCAGACGCTGGAGGGCGGCCCGGCCTTCGTGCACGCCGGTCCCTTCGGCAACATCGCGCACGGCTGCAACTCCATCCTCGCCACGCGTGCCGGCCTCGCCGTCGGCGACATCGTCGTCACGGAAGCCGGCTTCGGCTCCGACCTGGGCGCCGAGAAGTTCTTCGACATCAAGTGCCGCTTCGGCGGGCTCAAGCCCGATGCCGCGGTGCTCGTCGCGACGATCCGCGCGCTCAAGATGAACGGCGGCGCCAAGAAGACCGAGCTCGCCAAGGAAGACCTCGACGCGCTCAAGAAGGGTGTCGTGAACCTCGAGCATCACATCGCCAACGTGCGGCAGTTCGGCATGGAGCTCGTGGTGGCGCTCAATCGCTTCCACACCGATACCGACGCCGAGATCGCGATGGTCACCGAGGCGGCGAAGAAGGCCGGCGCGCGCGTGGCGCTCAGCGAAGTCTTCGCCAAGGGCGGGGAAGGCGGCATCGCCGTCGCCAACGAGGTGCTCGACATCCTCGCGAAGGGTGGCAGCAAGTTCGCGCCCATCTACGACGTCAAGCTGCCGATCAAGCAGAAGATCGACACCATCGTGAAGAAGGTGTACGGCGGCGAGGGGGCCGAGTATTCGGCGAAGGCCGAGCGCGCCATCGCCTACCTCGAGAGCATCGGCCTCGGCGAGACGCCGGTCTGCATGGCCAAGACGCAGTACTCGCTCTCCGACGACGCCACCAAGCTCGGGCGCCCGACGGGCTTCAAGGTCACCGTCAATGACGTGTATCCCGTCGCCGGCGCGGGCTTCATCGTCGCGCAGTGCGGCGAGATCATGACCATGCCCGGCCTGCCGAAGGTGCCCGCCGCCGAGAAGATGCGGGTGCTCAAGGACGGCTCCATCACCGGACTTTTCTAAACCCATGTCGAACTCCGTGAAGCTCATCTCCACCGCCGACGCGCCCGCCGCGATCGGTCC
>PNKF01000259.1 GCA_013822285.1 Gemmatimonas sp. | reverse complement strand
CGCAGCGTGCGTCATCAGCGGCAGAAAGCTAACGGGTTGCCGAGCACCGGAACGGCCGATAGACTCGCGCCATCACCGTCATCGGAGAGTCGCGTGCGGAACATTGTGTATACGCTCGTCGTGCTCGGGACGCTCAGTGCGGCCTGTGCCGAGCAGGAGGTCGTGCCCACAGGCTCGCTGGAGCTCAGGCCTTCCGTCACGCTTTCGGTCCCGACGGATGCCTCCGATCTCGAAGGCACGGCGCCGGCGCGCTCGTCGGCGGGCTTCTACGCGGCGCAGACGCTCGCCGGTCGGGGCGGCGGCATCGCGGTGTTCGATTCGACGGGTACGCTGATCCGCGAACTGAACGCCCAGGGTCGCGGCCCGGGCGAGTTCACGGACGTGCAGTCGGTGGGCTTCGGTCCCGGCGACACGTTGTGGGTGGTGGAGATCACGCGCGCCCATGCCTTCACGCCCGCACCGGACCTGCAGTTCGTACGCATGGTGAACTTCGAGTCGGCGACGAGCAGCACGGTCACGCCGCGCGGCTTCCTCTCGCGGGGCCTGTTCACCGGCGAGGGCATCCAGGCGCCCAGCTTACGGGATTGGGACGGCCGCGTCGTCGCACGGTTCACCTTGCCGAGCGAGATCGCCAAGATGGAGGCGCAGATGGGCCCTGTCGCACTGGCGGCAGACGGCGCGCTGTGGTTCGGGCACGGCGAGCGCTACGAGGTGGGCCGCTTCGCGGCGGAGGGCGGCGATCCGCTGTGGATCAAGCGCGAGCTCGCGTGGTTCCCGCCGGACGAAGGCTACAAGGGCGCGCTGAACGTGGTGCGGCCGCCGGCACGGCTGCAGACGCTGGCCGCGGACGCGGACGGACGTGTGCTCGTGCTGAGCCGGCGCGCGCACCCGAACTGGGCACCGATGGGCGGCGGGACTGGAGGACCTGAGCGTGTGGAACGGCAGCGCTCGGGCTCGGCGGCAGCAGAGGCAGCCGCCGCCCGTCCGTCGCTGGCCGACTGGGGCAAGCTCTTCGAGTTCGTCCTTGAGGTCTTCAGCGCCGACGGCAGGCTGCTCGCCAGCCGCGTGCTCGATGACGGCATGCAGGGATTCATGGACGGGTCCAACGTGTATCAGGTGCTCGCCGACGAATCTGGCCACATCAGCATCCGCCTGTGGAGCGTCCGCGTGTCCGAGGGCGGCTCGACGCCCTAGCCGCCTTGGGTTGAGGGGGGCCATTCCGCTATCTTTCGGGGCTGTCGTCCAGTTCCCTTCTAGCTCCGCCCGCCGTGACCGCGCCGCACCTGATCCGAAACTTCTGCATCGTCGCCCACATCGACCACGGGAAGTCCACCCTGGCCGACCGCCTCATCGAGGCCACGGGCATGCTGCAGAAGCGTGAAATGAAGGCCCAGGTGCTCGACACGCTCGACCTCGAGCGCGAGCGCGGCATCACGATCAAGCTGAACGCCGTCCGCATGTCCTACGATGCGAAGGACGGCACGACCTACGAGCTGAACCTCATCGACACGCCCGGGCACGTGGACTTCACCTACGAAGTCTCGCGCTCGCTGGCCGCCTGCGAAGGCGCTATCCTCGTCGTCGATGCCTCGCAGGGCATCCAGGCGCAGACGCTCTCGAACCTGTTCCTCGCGATGGACGCGGGACTCGAGATCATCCCGATCCTCAACAAGATCGACCTGCCGGGCGCGGAGCCGGAGAAGCGACGCCAGGAAGTCGTGGACCTCATCGGCTGCGCGCCGGAAGACATCCTCTTGGTGAGCGCCAAGGAAGGCATCGGCATTCCGGAGCTGCTCGAAGAAGTCGTGAAGAAGGTGCCGACGCCGCGCGGCAATCCGGATGGCCCGCTGCGCGCGCTCATCTACGACTCGTACTACGACAAGTACCGCGGCGCGATCCCCAGCGTGCGCGTCGTGGACGGCACGCTCCGCAAGGGCATGAAGATCACCTTCGGCGCCTCGGAGTCGGTGTACGAGGTGCTCGACGTCGGCTACAACCAGATGCGCCAAGTGCCGACAAAGCAGCTGACGGCCGGCGAGGTCGGCTACGTGGTGGCCAGCGTGAAGTCCGTGAAGGAGACGCGCGCCGGCGACACGATCTTCGACGCCGAGAACAAGGCGGCCGAACCGCTGCCGGGCTACCAAGCCGTGCGCTCCTTCGTCTTCGCCGGCATCTTCCCCACCGACACGCAGCAGTACGAAGACCTGCGCGACGCGCTGGAGAAGCTGCAGCTCAACGACGCCTCGCTGAACTACACGCCCGAGACCTCGACGGCCCTCGGCTTCGGCTTCCGCTGCGGCTTCCTCGGCCTCCTGCACATGGAGATCGTGAAGGAGCGGCTCGAGCGTGAGTTCGACCTCGACCTCGTCACGACGGTCCCCAGCGTGGAGTACCACGTGAAGAAGACCGACGGCGAGGAGATCCTCGTCGAGAACCCGGCGCTGATGCCGCCGGCCTCGGTGATCGAGTACATCGAGGAGCCGTACGTGAAGGCCCGCATCATGGTCCCCACCGACTACATCGGGCCGATCATGACCTTGGGCACGGAGCGTCGCGGCGAGTACAAGGGCATGAACTACCTCGACACCACGCGCGTGGAGATCGACTGGGAGTTCCCGCTGGGCGAGATCATCCTCGACTTCTTCGACAAGCTCAAGTCGATCTCGCGCGGCTATGCCTCGCTCGACTACGAGATGCTCGGCTACCGCCGCAGCGACCTGCAGCGCCTCGACATGCTGATCAACGGCGATCCGATCGACGCCTTCAGCGTGATCGTGCACGAGTCGAAGGCCTACGAGTGGGGCCGCAAGGTCTCGGACAAGCTCAAGGACCTGATCCCGCGCCAGCTCTTCGAGGTCGCCATCCAA
>PNKF01000258.1 GCA_013822285.1 Gemmatimonas sp. | reverse complement strand
GGACCGTGAGGCAGACGCCGCTGCAGGCGATGCTCTCGCCCAGGCTCAGCCCCTCGTATGGCGCCGCAATCACGAGTTCGCGGCCGGCCTCCGTGGAGGAGACCGCCGTGACTTCGCCTACCGCTGTGATGAGACCAGTGAACATCAGCGCCGCGAGGGTGGAATCAGCGAGGCGCGTCGTTCCGGTAGATGGTCATGCGGTCCGCGCCAAGTTGCTGCTCGGCGAGCACCGACCATCCTGCGCCCCCCTCGACCGGTGGCAGGACCTTCCCGACTCCGGTGAGGGCGTCAGCCCCCAGCGGGACCGACGTCCGAAAGATAATCAGGCGGTCCACGAATCCGCCCTCCAGCAAGGCGGTCGCGACGCGGTCGCCGGGCTCGGCCAAAAGGTGGTGGACCCCCCGGCTGCGCATGGCCTGCAGATGCCCCGCGAGATCGGGGGCGACGCTGACCTCGACGCCGGCCGCAGTGAGGGCGGCCATCGACGCCACGTCCGGCGCCTCGGCGAGCACCCCAACGGCCACCTCGCGGGCCGTCTTCACGAGCTGACTGCTGAGTGGCAGGCGGGCGCGGCGGTCGAGTACCAGGCGACGCGGCGCCACACGCGGCTCCGGCCAGTCGCGGACGGTCAGCGCCGGGTTATCGGCCAGCACGGTCCCGATCCCGACGAGCACGGCGTCGGCGCCAGCCCGCAGCCGATGCACCTCACGCTTGGCCTCGGGGCCCGTGAGCCACTGCTGCTGCCCATCGGCTCGCGCGATGGCACCTTCGGCAGAGAGCGCGAGCTTGAGCGTGATGAAGGGACGGTCGCGACGTCGTGCCGCGAAGAGGAACGGCGCATTGAGTTCTTCGGCCGCCTGCTGCTCCACGCCGACGTCGACTTCGATGCCCGCCGCGCGGAGCTTGGCGATGCCGCCCGCCGCGATCGGGTTCGGGTCGGCACAGGCGATGATCACGCGCCGCACCTTGGCTTTGATCAGCGCATCGGCGCAGGGTGGCGTCTTGCCGTGGTGCGCGCAGGGTTCGAGCGTGACATACACGTCCGCGCCGCGCGCGCCCTTCTTCGGCAGCGCGGCGAGCGCCGCGGCCTCGGCGTGCGGTCCGCCGTAGCGGGCATGGAAGCCCTCGGCGATGACGTCACCTTCGCGAACGACGACGGCGCCGACCATAGGGTTCGGCGCCGTCTGGCCCCAGCCGCGCCGCGCCAACTCGAGCGCGCGGCGCATGAAGGCCGCGTCTCGCGCGGCGTCTGCTGGGGTCATGGAATCGGTCAGGCTCAGAAGCTGATGCGGAGGCCGACGTTCGCGTAGAGACGCTTCTCGTTCGCCGGCGTATCGAAGGTGTTCTGGGTCGGCATGCTGCCGCCCGTCACCTGACCACCTTCCACGACGACCTTCACGAGGAAGAGGTTGATGCCGAGCGAGCCGTACATGGTCGTGCGGCTCATCGAGGCCTTGTCCGTGAAGCTACCCGTCTGCGAGACCGGACCGTCGACGACCGTCACGTTCGCCGCCGTCGAGAAGTCATAGGTGTCGCCACCGATGCCCGCGCCGAGCTGGAACAGCAGCAGGTTCTTCTGCGCCGAGAGGCGCCACGACGAGGTCTTGATCGAGAAGTCGTTCAAGTCGAAGGTGCTGCCGTCATCCGCCGAGGCGGCGACGTCCACCGTCGGCAGGTCGCGCTTCACGTACGAGAACGCGACGCCCGGGATCAGCGCCGACTGCTGCAGCAGGCCCACGCGGGCACCGAGGCCCACGGAGATGTTCGACTGCGGCGTGAGCGAGAAGGCGTCTTCTTCGAGCGTCGGCAGGTAGGTCACGCCACCGATGAGGTCGATGCCGCCGATGCGCGTCACGCCGACGTTGAAGCCCTTGGTGAGGCCGAGGGCGAAGTCCGCCGTGACCATCGCCGCACCGCCGTCCTCGACGGCGAAGTTGCGCGGGTTGGCAGGGCCGACCTGCACGTTGTCGATCGTCGGGAAGTTGCCCACGACGGCGTTGGCGCGGAGCGCCACCGCGAAGTGCGGGAAGCCGCCCAGGTTCGTGCCGATGCCCAGCGTGTGGCTACCGCCGGCGATGGCCGTTCCGAACTGCGGCGCCATGTAGCGGAAGAAGTCGCTGGCGACCGCGCAAGCATCACCGATATTCCCTGGATCAGAGCAGGTCTGGGCCGCGGCCCGTGACGGGGTGAAGGCAACGGTCAGCGCGACAGCAGAAACCACCATAAGACGACGCATACCGAGAACGCTCCAAGCGTTAAACGAGGTGAACCCGCCCCGTGCCGGGACGGATGTGGCCGATGGTCCAATTCGCGACCCCAGCCTGCGATGCAAGATCGCGTATATAGGACGCGCCAGCTGTGTCGGTAATCACAATCATGCCGACCCCCATGTTGAAGGCGCGGTACATCTCGGCGCGGTCGACCTGCCCCGCCTCTTCGAGTACCCGGAACAACGCAGGGATCTCCCAGCTCGTGGTGTCCACAACGGCATCACAATGTGACGGCAGCGCACGATCCAGATTGCCGGGGATTCCCCCACCGGTGATGTGCGCCATCGCATGGATGCGATCCATCGCGCCGCCGAGGATCGGCAGGTACGAGCGATGCACCGCAAGCATGACATCCGCGACGGACTTGCCGCCGTGCTCGGGGAACACGTCATGCGGCCCGAGCTTCAAGCGCGCGGCGACGATGCGACGCGCCAGCGAGTAGCCGTTGGTGTGCAACCCCGTGGAGGCGAGACCGACGAGCACGTCGCCGTCCTTCACGCCAGCACTGGTGATGACCTGATCTTCTTCGACCCAACCGACGATGAAGCCCGCGAGGTCGTAATCGGGCGGCGTGTACACGCCCGGCATCTCCGCCGTTTCGCCGCCGATGAGCGA
>PNKF01000257.1 GCA_013822285.1 Gemmatimonas sp. | reverse complement strand
GGGACCTACATCCTGCTCTCCGGCGACAGCGACTTCTCGTCGCTGGTGCTCAAGCTCAAGGAGTACGGCAAGTACGTCATCGGCGTCGGCATCCGCGAGTCGTCGAGCGACCTGCTCGTCCAGAACTGCGACGAGTACTACAGCTACAACGCCCTCGCCGGCCTGGTGAAGACCGGCGACGAGAATGGGACCGCTAAGAAGTGGGATCCCTGGGAGCTCGTCACCGAGTCCATCGGCCGCATGCAGAAGAACGGCGACGTCATGCGCGCCGATCGTCTCAAGCAGGTCATGCAGGAAATCGACGCGACCTTCGACGAGAAGGATCTCGGCATGTCGAAGTTCTCGCGCTTCTGCATGGAAGCCGCGCAGAAGGGCCTACTGCACGTCGCGAAGCTCGACAACGGTCAGCTCGAGGTCGGCCCGCCCAAGGGTGGCGCCGCGCCGGTCGCCGCCGCTGCGGCGCCTGCTGCTCCGCGCGCCGAAGGTGAGCGCGAAGAGCGTGAAGGTGGTCGTGGCCGTCGTGGCCGTCGTGGCCGCGGTGGTCGTGGTCGCGATCGCGAAGACCGTCCGGCGACGCCGGCGCAAGGCGAACTCGCCGTCGCCGCCGCGCCGGCCGCTGCCGCCGCGCCGGCGCCGCGTGAAGAGCGCGCTGGCCGTCCGGACCGTGGTCCGCGTCCGGCGCCTGCGCCGAAGGTCGACGAGACCATTGGCGTCGCGGGCATTCGTCTCACGCGTGACGAAGCCTTCGGCCTGGTCCGCGATGCGGTGAACGCCGTCGCCGCCGGCGACAACCCAGTGCCCTCCGAGACCGTGCGCGCGAAGGCCTTCGCGCTGCTTGGCCGCGACTCTGAGTCGCTCTCGGCCAAGAACTTCGCGCGCATCCTCAAGGACGCGCACGACGCCGGCATTCTCGACCTCCGCAAGCGTGGCGAGGCCTTCGAGGTCACGGCCGTTGCCGATGCGCCGAGCATTGCCGATCAGCTGAACGCGGCGGAAGCCGCGCACACGCCGGCTCCGGTCGCTGCGGTGCCTGCGCCGCGTGGCATGGGTGCGCGTGGCATTCCGTCGAAGGGTGGTGCGCGCGGTGCCAAGCCGGTGCCGCCGTCGCTGCTGCTGCTCGGCGTCGTCGAGCATGACGAGCCGGTGGCTAAGGCCGAAGAGCCGAAGGCCGAGGCGACTGAGGCCAAGGGCGCGAAGAAGAAGGCCGCGCCGGCCAAGAAGAAGGCCGCCAAGGCGGAGGGCGATGCGCCCAAGGCCAAGAAGCCGGCGGCGAAGAAGAAGGCGGCGAAGTAAGACGAAGGTCTTCGGACACGAAAGGGGCGACGCTCAGTGCATCGAGCGTCGCCCCTTCTCGTTGCGTGCGCGCCGCGGGTTATGGCGCCGAGCGCACCCACTCCTCATACGACCCATCATACAGCGCCACATCCCGCCCGATGTGCCGCAGCGCCACGTAGATCCACGACGCCTGGAACCCCGTGTTGCAGTAGGCCACCGTGCGCTCGCCGGGAATCACGCCCGTCGCGATCAGCAAGCGCTCGATCTCCTCGCGTGGCTTGAAGCGCCCCTCGCTGTCCGTGACGCTCGAGAACGGCAGGCTCACCGCGCTCTCGATATGGCCGCCCGTCGCGCTTCCACCGGCGTCCGGCGCGTTGAACGACGCCTCGTTGCGCGCATCCACCAACGCCCGCGCACCGTCGGCGATTGCGGCCCGCACGCTGTCACGCGGCGCCAGGCGCGAGGCGTCAGGCGCCAACGCGACATCGCCGACAATCGGCGCACGACCCGTGCCGCTGGCCACGGGCCGCTGCGACGCGCGCCACGCCGGCAATCCGCCGTCGAGAACGGCCACGCGCCCGCGCAGCCCCGCCCACTCCAGCGTGAAGAACGAGCGCCCCGTCGGCAGCATGCGCGCCGGCGCATCGAACACCAGCACGATGCGCGAGTCCTGGCTGACCCCGAGCTGCCGCAGGCCTTGCTGCAGCGCGTCCACGCTTGGCAGCTCCATGCGCAGCCCGCCCTGCTGCTGCGGCGCGACGATTACACGCTCGAAGTCGAGGCGCAACGCGCCCGGAATGTGCGCCGCGCGGTACGAGGAGTCGCTGCCCACGTGCAGCACGACCACGCCCGGCCGCGCGAGCTGCGGCGCGAGCCACTCGGCGCTGATCACCGGCGGAAGCGCCGACGCCTGCGCGTCGAGTGTGGTCGCATGTCCGAGAAGGGCCGCCGCCGCGAGCAACGAGCGCATGGTCTGCCTCACTTGATGACGCCGGTCTTCAGGCCCACGCGACGAATCGCCGCCACCGCGAACTCGAGATCCGCCTTCGTGTGGCTGGCCGAGATCTGGCAGCGCAAGCGCGCCGTGCCCTGCGGCACGACGGGGAATCCGAAGCCCGTCACGAAGATGCCCTCTTCCAGCAGCAGTTCGCTCATGCGGATGGCATCGGCCGTCTCGCCGATGATGATCGGCACGATCGGCGTGTCGCCCTCGAGCGGACTGAAGCCCGCCTCGATGATCGCCCCGCGGAAGAATGCCGTGTTGTCGCGCAGCTGCTGCACGCGCTCGGGGTGCTTCTCGATGAACTCCACGCTCGCCAACGCCGAGGCCGCCACCGTCGGCGGCAGCGCGTTCGAGAACAGCTGCGGCCGCGAGCGCTGCGTCAGCGTGTCACAGAGCGCCGCGGGGCCGGCCACGAAGCCACCCGCCGCGCCGCCCAGCGCCTTGCCCAGCGTGCTGGTGATCACGTCCACTTCGCCCAGCACGCCGAAGTGCTCCGCCGTGCCGCGGCCCGTCTTGCCAAGCACGCCGGTGGCGTGCGAATCGTCCATGATGAGGATCGCGTCGTGGTCCTTGGCGATCTGCAGCAGCTGCGGCAGCTTCGCCACGGA
>PNKF01000256.1 GCA_013822285.1 Gemmatimonas sp. | reverse complement strand
CCGAGCACGATGTCGCCTGGACCGAGCGGCAACGCGTAGGCGGCGAGGTTCACGCCCCAGCTGGTGTTGGTCGTGAGGGCGATCTCGTCGGCGCTGGCGCCGATGAGCCGCGCGATCAATGCGCGCGAGCGATCCAGCTGCGGGAAGAAGTCCTCGGCGCGCATCGCATGCATCTCGGCGCGCTTGTCGTTGTACGCGGCGACGGCATCACGAGCCCGCTGCGGAATCACGCCGATGCTGGCATGATCGAGGTGCACGGCGTCGCCGCGCGCCTCCCAGGGATACTCGCGCTCGCGCAGGCGCCGCAGCGCGTCGGCGGAGGGGTAGTCGTCGTACTCAGCGTTCACGGCGTCGCGTGCGGTCAGGGTTCGCGCAGGTGCGGCGGCGTATCGGGCGGCTGCCGCTTCCACCGACGATGCTGCCAGAAGTACTGCTCGGGATGCTCACGCACGCAGTCTTCGATGGCCTTCGTGTAGTTGCGCACCGTGTTATCCACCGCCGTCTCGCGATCGGCATCCTCGGCCAGCGCCACATCGCGCACGATGAACCGATACGACTGATCCGGCTGGCGAATGGCCGCCACGAAGAGCATCGGGAGCTTGCTGCGCAGCGCGAACACCGCGGCCCCGCGCGGCGTCTTGGCCGGGCGACCGAAGAAATCCACGAAGGTGCTGGCGAGGCCCAGCGCGCCTTGGTCGGAGAGGAATCCGACCGCACGGCCCTCGCGGAAGGCGCGCGGAATGGCGCGCACGGCTTCGTCGTCGAAGATCACCTTGATGCCCAGTCGCTCGCGCGTGCGACGCACGAAGGAATCGCTGAGCGGGTTCGCCATGTGCATGGCGATGGCATCCACCGGAATGCCGCGCGCGGCCATGTACGCCGCGGCGAGTTCCCAGCTCCCGATGTGCCCGCTCACGAGCACCACCCCGCGGCCCTCGGCGACTGCGGCCTCGAGCTTCTCCCAGCCCTCGGTGCCACTGAAGGCCGCGAGGATGCTCTCGCGCGGTTCCTTGCTGAGGATGATGCCTTCGATGGTCACGCGCCCGAGTCCGCGATAGCTCTCGCGCGCGACGTCACGCACCCGCTGCTCGCTGAACTCCGGAAATGCGGCGCGGATGTAGCGCTCGACGCGGTCGGCACGCACGCGGAAGGGCCAGTAGCCCCAGCCCCCGACCACGGCGCCGACCCGGGACGCGGTGCGCAGCGAGAACGGTGAGAGCAGCGTCGCGACCAAGCGCAGCAACGCGTACTCGACGCGATGCACAAGAGTCGGAGGCTTTACTTCGCGTCCTGACGCGGGCTTTGCCGGTGCCGCGGCGGGCGACTCAGGCATCGCCGATGCGCTCACTGCGCTGCTGCAGTGCGTGCAGGCGCGCATAGGCGCCCCCACGGGCCAGCAATTCGTCGTGCGTGCCGCGCTCCACCACCTGCCCCGCATCCATCACCAGGATCTGCGTCGCATGCACGATCGTGCTCAGGCGATGCGCGATCACGAACGTCGTGCGACCGGCGAGGAGGCGATCCAACGCTTCCTGCACCAGTCGCTCGCTCTCCGTGTCGAGCGCCGACGTCGCCTCGTCGAGAATGAGGATGGGAGGATCGGTCAGCAAGGCGCGCGCGATCGCCAGGCGCTGCCGTTGGCCGCCCGAGAGTCGCGTGCCGCGCTCGCCGAGCACGGTGTCGTAGCCCTCGGGCAAGGCGGCGATGAACTCGTGTGCGTTGGCCGCGCGTGCTGCGGCCTCGACCTGTGCCTGCGTGTACTTCTCACCGGCACCGTAGGCGATGTTCGCCCGGACGGTATCGTTGAACAGGACCGTGTCCTGCGAGACGATGCCGGTGAGCGTGCGCAGCGACGCGAGCTTGATCTCGCGCGTGTCCACGCCATCGAGGAGGATGCGGCCGCTGGTCGGTTCGTTGAACCGCGGAATGAGATCGACCAGCGTGCTCTTGCCCGCTCCGCTGGCACCGACGAGGGCGATGACTTCACCCTTCCTCGCGGCGAACGAGACATCCCGGAGCACGGGCTCGTCGCCGTAGGAGAAGCCCACGGCATCGAACACGAGCTCACGCTCCAGCCCACGCACTTCGCGTGTGCCACGATCCGCCTGCGCCTCGGTCGGCTCATCGAGCACGTCGAACAAGCGCTCGGCGGCGGCCAGCGACTGCTGGGCGATCGTCGGCGCCTGCGAGAGTTGCTTCAAGGGCTGCAGCAGGCGCATCACCAACACCATGAAGGTGATGAGCGTGCCGCCATCCATGCCGCGACCGCCGAGCACTTCTTGTGCGCCAAGCCAGAGGATCGCCACCGCGACCACCGTCCCGAGCACCTCGGTGAGCGGACCGCTGAGCAGCGCGATGCGCTGGATGCGCGTCATGCCCTTGGAATAGCGACCAGACGCCCCGATAAAGCGCCCGTCCTCGTACGGCTCGCCACGGAAGGACTTCACGAGCCGGATGCCGCTGACCACTTCCTGCAGCACGCTAGTGATCTCGCCGTACTCGGCGCGCAGGCGGCGATGGCCCTTGCGCAGCTTGCGCAGGATAGGCTGCAGCAATCCGATGATCAGCGGCGCGACGACCAGGGCGTAGAGCGTGAGTCGCGGCGACATCGTGTAGAGGATCCAGACCGTCACGATGAGTTGCGCGGCGTTCTGGATCGTGCGCGTGGCGACTTCGGCGAGGATCGCCTTGGTCTGCTCGGTGTCGGTGAGGATGCGCGCGATGATCTGGCCGGTCTTCGTGCGGGAGAACCAGCCCAGCGGCAGGCGCTGCATGTGCGAGAACACCGCGGCGCGCAGGTCGCGTGTGAGGTATTCCTGCAGCGAGGCGCCGAGCTGGCCGCCGGCCCAGAGGAAGACGTTCTTGAGCGCGACCATCGCGATGATCACGAGGATCACGCCGCGCAG
>PNKF01000255.1 GCA_013822285.1 Gemmatimonas sp. | reverse complement strand
GGCGCAGCTGTTCTCGGAGAAGTACGGCTGCCCCGACTGCGGCATCTCGCTGCCGGAGCTCGAGCCGCGTCACTTCTCGTTCAACTCGCCCTTCGGTGCCTGCCCCGATTGCTCGGGCCTCGGCACGAAGCGCACGGCCAGCCCCGAGCTGGTGCTCGGCGATCCGAGCATCTCGATCCTCGAGGGCGTGATCCTGCCCTGGGGCGAGCCGGACGGCTATCTGCGTCGCGTGATCCTCCCCGGCTTGGCCAAGCAGCTCAAGTTCGAGCTCAACACGCCTTGGGGACAGCTGCCCGATCGCGTGAAGTTCGAACTGCTGTTCGGGACGACGAAGAGCGAAAAGCGAGGGAAGGGGACGAAGGTTGAGGGGCGAGGGGCGAAGGGTGAGGGGGAAACTGCGCCCGATGGATCGCGCTGGGAGGGTATCCTCGCCAACGTGCAGCGCCGCTACAACGAGACGACGTCGGACACGGTCCGCGCCGAACTCGAGGAGTATATGGTCGTCGGCGTCTGCCCTGCCTGCAGCGGCCGTCGTCTCAAGCCGGATTCGCTCTCCGTCACGATCAGCGACAAGAACATCGGCGCGTTCACGGAGATGTCCACGCGCGATGCGCTGGCCTTCGCCGAATCGGTGCCGGTGCGGGGCAACGGTCGTCCGGGACTCGATCCGGGCGTTGCGGGCCCCATCCTCAAGGAAGTGCGCGAGCGCCTGCGGTTCTTGGTGGACGTCGGCCTCGACTATCTCACGCTCGATCGATCGGCGGAGTCACTCTCGGGCGGCGAGGCGCAGCGCATTCGTTTGGCCACGCAGATCGGGTCGCGCCTGGTCGGCGTGCTGTACATCCTCGACGAGCCGAGCATCGGCCTGCACCAGCGCGATAACGCGCGTCTGCTCGAGACGCTCAAGCGCCTGCGCGACCTCGGCAACACGGTGCTGGTGGTCGAGCATGACGAAGAGACGATCCTCGAGGCCGACCATCTGATCGACCTTGGCCCCGGCGCCGGGAAGCATGGTGGCGAGGTCATCGCGGAGGGCACGGTCGCGGAGGTGAAGAAGGTCGCGAACAGCGTGACCGCGCAGTATCTGACCGGCAAGAAGAAGATCGAGCGCGCGGCCGGCCGTCGGCCGATCGACAGGGCGCGCATGCTGCGAGTCGAGGGCGCGAAGGAACACAACCTGCGCAACGTCACGGCGGAGTTTCCGCTGGGCTGCTTCGTCGCGGTGACGGGGGTGTCGGGTTCGGGCAAGTCGACGTTGGTCGAGGACATCCTGCAGAAGACGCTGTCGCGGCACTTCTTCCGCGCGCGCGTCGTGCCCGGTGCGCACGATCGCATCACGGGCCTCGAGCATCTCGACAAGGTCATCGACATCGACCAGACGCCGATCGGCCGCACGCCGCGCTCGAACCCCGCGACCTACACCGGGCTGTTCACGCCGATCCGCGAGCTGTTCGCCGAGATGCCGGAGGCGAAGCTGCGCGGCTACGGACCGGGGCGCTTCAGCTTCAACGTGAAGGGCGGTCGTTGCGAGGCCTGTCAGGGCGACGGTCTCGTGAAGATCGAGATGCACTTCCTGCCTGACGTGTACGTGACCTGCGAGCAGTGCCGCGGCAAGCGCTACAACCGCGAGACGCTTGATGTGAAGTTCCGCGGCCTGAGCATCAGCGAAGTGTTGGAGATGACGGTGGAGGACGCGCTGCAGCTGTTCGAGAACCAGCCGCGCATCCATCACAAGCTCGAAGTGCTCCACGATGTGGGCTTGGGCTACATCCACCTCGGTCAGAGCGCGACGACGCTCTCGGGTGGTGAGGCGCAGCGCGTGAAGCTGGCCACCGAGCTCGCGCGCCGCGATACGGGGCGCACATTGTACATCCTCGACGAGCCGACGACGGGCCTGCACTTCGAGGACGTGCGTGTGCTGCTCGACGTGTTGCACAAGCTGGTGGACCGCGGCAACACGGTGCTGGTCATCGAGCACAATCTCGACGTGATCAAGACGGCGGACTGGATCGTCGATCTCGGGCCTGAGGGCGGGTCAGGTGGCGGTCAGATCGTCGCGGCGGGCACGCCGGAGGACGTGGCGCGGACGAAGGGCTCGCACACGGGCGCGTATCTCAAGAAAGTGCTCTGAGCTCTGCTCGTGCGAGCGAGAGCCTGCTACGTCCTGCGCGGCCTGACCGCTTCGCGCACGGCCGCTTCGGACGCAGCAGGCTCCCGCTCTTTCCGGCATCTCGAAGTGTGGAGAGATCGCACCCGGTAGGTTCGCGATAACTCGGCCGGGCGGAGGCGCGCCGGCCCGCAGGGGCCGTGCTCGAAGAGGTCAGGCCCCGAAGGGCCTGCGAGCCTCCGCCCGGCAACTTTCGTCGCGCCTCAAGACCTTCAGTACCCGATCGCGAGCCCGTCCTTTCGCGGATCGCTGCCCGCCGAGTAGCCGCGCGGCAGCCGGATGATCGCTTGTGCGCCGCCGAAGGCGATGGGCGGCTGGTCGATCAACACGTGGCCCATGGCTTGGAGCCCGGCGCGCACCGCGTCGCTGAATGGTGCTTCGAGCGCGACGCGATAACCGTTGTAATGGCGGAACCGCGGCGCATCGATGGCGGACTGGATATCCATGCCGAACACGAAGTGGTTTAGCAGCATCTGCACGTGGCCCTGTGCCTGAACGCCGCCGCCCATGAGGCCGAAGCTCATGTAGGCCTGCTCGCGCCCGTTCACGGTCTGTGTGACGAATCCGGGAATCAGCGTGTGGAAGGGCCGCTTGCCCGGCGCGACGGTGTTGGGCAGGCCCGGCGTGAGCGTGAAGCCCGCGCCGCGGTTGTGCAGCGCGAAGCCCGTGCCGGGCACGACCACGCCTGAGCCGAAGTAGTCGTAGATCGAGTTGATGAACGAGACCATGTTCCCCTCGGCGTCT
>PNKF01000254.1 GCA_013822285.1 Gemmatimonas sp. | reverse complement strand
GCCTTCGACAACGACCTCTACGACCGCAGCTACCTGGTCTTCACGTACCAGAACGCCGAAGGCCACGTCGACGTCCGCGGCATCGACGCCGCGCTCGACTACCTGTTCAACGACATGTACAGCGTCGAAGCCACCTACTCGACGATCAGCCGCAACGTCTTCCGTGACGCGCGCGGTGCCACCCCGACGAACCCGCTGGTCGCCAACACGCCGCGTCACCGCGCGTCGCTGACGTTCCGCCGGGTCGACGACGTGCGCGGCCTCAACATGGAAGTCCGTGGCCGCTACGCCGACGCCTTCGATGTGAACTCGGGCGTGTTCAACAGCTTCAACGTCGGCACCCCGGTGCCGTACAGCCGCGTGCCGGTCAACGCCTTCCTCGACGCCGGCTTCTCCTGGAAGCTCCCGGTGTCGCAGAACGTGCGCTGGTCGCTCAACGTGCAGAACGTCCTCAACAACGAGGTGCCGTCGTTCATCGGCGTCGCCCCGGTGGGCCGCTTCGCCACGACGCGCGTGTCGTACAGCTTCTAAGTCGCGCTTCGCAGGACCGCGACGGGGGTGGGCCAGCCGGCCCACCCCCGTCGTGTATTTTTCAGGGTGCTCCTCCTCGACCCCTCACGTCGGCTCGTCATCGGCCATCGCGGCGCCCGCGCCGTCATGCCAGAGAACACCCTGCAGTCGCTGCAGCACGCGGTGGCCCTCGGCGTCGACGCGCTGGAGTTCGACCTCCACCTCGCCAAGGACGGCGTACCCGTCGTCCACCATGACGCCACGCTGGACCGCTGCACCGACGCCACCGGCCCCGTGCGCGATCGCACGTCGATCGAGCTGGGTCGGGTGAGCGCCAGCCACCGCTTCACGCGGGATGGCGGTCGCAGTTATCCGTTTCGTGAGCAGCGATTCGCCGTCCCGACGCTCTGGGAGGTGCTCGAGGCCATCCGCGACATCCCGTTGATTCTCGAGATGAAATCGGTCGAGGTCGCCGCCCCCGCGCTCCGCGTGCTCCGCGAGACCGGCAACCTCGATCGCGTGCTCGTCGGGAGCTTCCTGGACGCGGCGCTGATTCCTTTTCGAGAGGCTGGCGTGCCGGTCAGTCCCGGATCCGATACGCTCAAGGCCAAGTACGCCGCCGCGCTGCTCGGTGCACGCCCGGCACGACTCCCCTTTCAGGCGCTCTGTATTCCCCGCTTCCACTACGTGATCCCGCTGCCGGTGGCCGGCTATGCCCGCATGATGCGCGCCGCCGGCGGCCCGACGCACGTTTGGACGATCAACGACCCGTCGCGCGCCACGCAGTTGTGGCGTGCCGGCATCAACGGCATCATCTCGGACGATCCCGCCCTGATGCTCCGCACCCGCGAGAAACTGCAGTGACCGCACCTACCGCAGCGACCTCCGCCGGCGACAAGCCCGCGAAGAAGCCGACCAACTACAAGGCCGCCTGGGCCGAGACGCGCCGCCTGATGTGGCAGCATCGCGGCTCGCTGGCGATCGGCCTCGTCCTGATGCTCATCAATCGCCTCTCGGGCCTGGTGCTGCCGGGCAGCGTGAAGTGGATCATCGACGAAGTGCTGACCAAGGGCCGCCTCGAGCTGCTCACGCCGATCGCCATTGCGGCGGGCAGCGCCACGCTGCTGCAGGCCTCGAGCTCCTTCGCGCTCTCTCAGGTGATCTCCGTCGCGGCGCAGCGCGCCATCACGGAGCTGCGGCGGCGCGTGCAGGCTCGCATCCTGCGCCTGCCGGTGAGCTTCTTCGATGCCACGCAGAGCGGCATCCTGATCAATCGCGTGATGAACGACGCCGAAGGCATCCGCAACCTCATCGGCACGGGCATCATCCAGTTGGTGGGCGGCATGCTCACCGCCGCGCTGGCGCTGGGCTACCTGTTCTATCTCAACTGGTTCCTCACCGTCGCGACGCTGGTCTTCCTCGCGGTGTTCGGCGGCATCATGGCCTACGCCTTCGTGAAGCTGCGGCCGATCTTCCGCGAGCGCTCGAAGATCCAGGCCGAAGTCAGCGGCCGCCTGGGCCAGGCCATGGGCGGCGCGCGCGTGGTGAAGGTGTACACGGCCGAGAAGCGCGAAGAGGTGGTGTTCACCAAGGGTGCGCACCGCCTGTTCCGCAACATCGCGAGCACCATCACGGGTACCAGCGCCGTCGGCGCGCTGGCCACGGTGATCATCGGCGCGGTGGGCGTGCTCATCCTGGTCGTCGGAGGGCGCAGCGTCGCCGCCGGCGAGATGACGCTCGGCGACCTGATCAGCTACGTGTTCTTCGTGGGCCTGGTGAGCTTTCCCGTCGTGCAGATGGCCAACATCGGCACGCAGATCACCGAGGCCTTCGCGGGGCTCGACCGCATCCGCGAGATCTTCGAGACGCCCACCGAGGATGAGGACGACCGTCAGCGCGACGTACTGGCCCACGCCAACGGCGATGTGGTCTTCGACAAGGTTTGGTTCGAGTATCGCCCGGGCATCCCGGTGCTCAAGGACATCACCTTCACGGCGAAGGCCGGCACGACCACCGCGCTGGTCGGCTCCAGCGGCTCGGGCAAGAGCACGCTGATCTCGCTGATCCTCGCGTTCAACCGGCCGATGACGGGCCGCATCATGATCGGCGGGCAGGATCTCACGACCCTGCGCCTGCGCGACTACCGCGGCACGCTGGGCGTGGTGCTGCAAGACAACTTCCTCTTCGACGGCACGGTGGCCGAGAACATCGCGTTCTCGCGCCCGGGTGCCACGCGTGACGAGATCGTCTCCGCCGCGCGCATCGCGAACTGCGACGAGTTCGTCAGCCAGTTCCCCGACGGCTACGAGACGATCGTCGGCGAGCGCGGCGTCAAGCTCTCCGGCGGCCAACGGCAGCGCGTGGCGATCGCCCGCGCGATCCTCGCCGACCCGCAGGTGTTGATCCTCGACGAAGCCACCAGCTCGCTGGACTCGGAGAGC
>PNKF01000253.1 GCA_013822285.1 Gemmatimonas sp. | reverse complement strand
TACGAGACCTACGACTTCGACGTCCCGGTCGGCACGAACGGCGACGTGTATGACCGCTTCCTCGTGCGGCAGGAAGAGCTGCGCCAGTCGGTGCGCATCCTCGACCAGGCGCTGAAGCGCCTGCCCGACGGGCCGGTGAACGTGGATGACCCGCGCGTCATCCTGCCGCCGAAGTCCAAGGCGACGAGCGAGATGGAATCGATGATCCATCACTTCAAGCTGGTGATGGAAGGCCCGCGGCCCCCGATCGGCGAGACGTATGTGCCGATCGAGAGCCCGAAGGGCGAGAAGGGCTACTACTTCGTGTCCGACGGCACCGCGAAGCCCGTGCGCTGGCGCATCCGCCCGCCCAGCTTCGTGAACCTGTCGGCGATCCCGAAGATGGTGGAGGGCCACCTGCTCTCCGACGTCATCGCGATCAACGCCTCCATCGACATCGTGATGGGAGAGATCGACCGGTGAGCCACGGACCTTCGGCGCCCAGCGCCGCCCCCCACGGTCAGAGCCACGACCACGAGCCGTACCAGCCGGTCTTCACGCCGGGCTCCGCGCGCAAGAAGGAGCTCGACGACCTGATGACGCGGTATCCCGACAAGCGCGCCTGCTTGCTGCCGGGTCTCTGGATGATCCAGCAGGACCGCGGCTGGATCTCCGAAGACGCGATGCGCGAGATCGGCGAGCAGCTCGGCGTCACGGCCGCCTACGTGAAGGGCGTCGTGACCTTCTACACCATGTACCACCAGCATCCGGTGGGAAAGCACTTCATCCAGGTCTGCACGACGTCGCCCTGCCTCTGCGCCGGTGCCGACAAGGTCGTGGAGGCCTTCCTCGAGCACACGGGCTGCAAGGAGCTCGGCCTCACGAGCCCCGATGGCAAGTACACGGTGATCGAGGTCGAGTGCCTCGGGGCCTGCGGCTTCGCCACGCCGGTGCAGATCAACGAGGACTACGTCGAGAACGTGACCCCTGAGAAGGTCCCGCAGATCCTCGCGGAGCTCAAGTAATGGGATACCCGCATAAGTCGCATCC
Source organism: Gemmatimonas sp. (assembly GCA_013822285.1). Lineage (GTDB taxonomy): Bacteria > Gemmatimonadota > Gemmatimonadetes > Gemmatimonadales > Gemmatimonadaceae > Pseudogemmatithrix. Next base: position 1,931 of record PNKF01000253.1, on the reverse strand, counting down.
GCGCGAGACGCCGGTGCTCTCCAAGCACTTCGGCAATCCTGAGGCGCGCAGGCTCGAGACCTGGAAGTCACTCGGCGGCTACAAGGCGCTGCAGCAGGCCCTCACGATGGATCCGGTGGCGATCCAGAACGTCGTGAAGGAGTCCGGCCTGCGCGGTCGTGGTGGCGCCGGCTTCCCGACCGGCCTCAAGTGGTCGTTCATGAAGCTGAACGACGGCAAGCCGCACTACCTCGCCTGCAACGCCGACGAATCCGAGCCGGGCACGTTCAAGGACCGCGAGATCATGCGCTGGACGCCGCATGCGCTCATCGAGGGCTGCGCCATCGGCGCGTATGCCATCGGCGCGGAGACGGCCTACATCTACGTGCGCGGTGAGTTCACGGAGCCCATCGCGCGCCTCGAGGAGGCGCTGAAGGAAGCGCGCGCCGCCGGCATCATCGGCAACAACGCGATGGGCAGCGGCAAGAAGATCGATGTGTGGGTGCATCGCGGCGCCGGCGCGTACATCTGCGGCGAAGAAACCGCCCTGATGAACTCGCTCGAGGGCAAGCGTGGCAATCCGCGCATCAAGCCGCCGTTCCCGGCGGTGAGCGGGCTGTTCGGCCAGCCGACGACGATCAACAACGTCGAGACGCTGACCGCCGTGCCGCACATCCTCAACAACGGCGCCGAGTGGTACAAGGCGATGTGCCTGTCGTCGCCGAAGAGCACGGGCAGCAAGCTCTTCTCGGTCTGCGGCAACGTGGCCAAGCCGGGCAACTACGAAGTCGTGATGGGCTTCTCCTTCAAGGAGTTCCTGTACGACCTCTGCGGCGGACCGCTGCCCGGCCGCAAGTTCAAGGCCCTGATCCCGGGCGGTTCGTCCGTGCCGGTGATCACGATCGACGAAGCCGAATCGGTGAAGATGGACTACGAGGGCTTCCTCGAAGTCGGCACCATGCTCGGTTCCGGCGGCGTCATCATCTTCGACGACGCGCAGTCGATGCCGCGCCAGCTCGCGCGCCTCTCGCGCTTCTACGCGCACGAGAGCTGCGCCCAGTGCACGCAGTGCCGCGAAGGCACGGCGTGGATGACCAAGATCCTCGAGCGCATCGTCGCCGGTCAGGGCACCTTCGAGGACCTCGATACCATCTTCGACTTGGCCGAGAACATGACGGGCAAGACGATCTGCGTGCTGTCGGACTCCTGCGCGGCGCCGGTGACCTCCGGCATCAACAAGTTCCGCGGCGAGTTCGAGGCGTTGATCAAGGGCAAGCGTTCGTCCGCGGTGGCGCTGGGGGCGGGCGTATGAGTGCACCGATGGTGAACCTCACGATCGAAGGCCGCGCGGTGGCGGTGCCGGCAGGCACCAGCATCCTCGAGGCGGCCAAGCAGGCGGGTGTGCTCGTCCCGCACTACTGCTACCACCCAGGCCTCCCCGTGGCCGGCGTCTGCCGCATGTGCCTCGTGGAAGTCGAGAAGATGCCGAAGCTTGCCCCGTCCTGCGCGACGGCGGTGGCCGAAGGGCAGGTGGTGCACGTCTACTCCGAGAAGGCGCTCGAGGCCCGCAAGGGTGTGCTCGAGCTGCTGCTTATCAATCACCCGCTCGACTGCCCGATCTGCGACCAGGCCGGTGAGTGCGAGCTGCAGGACTACACCTTCCAGGAAGGCCGCGCCGACTCGCGTTACCGCGAGCCCAAGCGCTTCAACCCGGTCGAAGACTTCGGCGGCGACGTTCTCTACGTCACCAACCGCTGCATCCTCTGCACGCGCTGCGTCCGCTTCATGGACGATGTGCATCAGGCGCCGGTGCTCAACGTCTCCGAGCGTGGCGATCGCGCCTGCATCGGCAAGGCGGGCGACGCCGACCTCACGCAGCCCTGGGCGGCGAACGTCGTCGACCTCTGTCCGGTGGGTGCGCTGGTCTCCAAGGACTTCCTGAACAAGGCCCG
>PNKF01000252.1 GCA_013822285.1 Gemmatimonas sp. | reverse complement strand
CCCGAGGATGCGCTCGGCGAATCCGCGCCGCGTGTCCACCGGTACGTCCTCTTCCACCAAGGTCTCGGCGAAGCCGCCGACGATGGTCAGCGGGGTCCGCAGCTCGTGCGACACGTTGGCCACGAAGTCGCGACGCACGGCCTCGAGCCGTCGCACCCGCGTGAGGTCGAACAAGGCGAGCACGGCGCCGCCGCCACTGAGTGGCCGCGCCGTGATGTTCAAGGTGCGGCCCGCGATCACCACCTCGACGCCCTCGGTGACGGCGCCGCCAAAGGCGCCCTGCAGCGCCTCGCGCAGCGCCAGGTCGCGCGGCAGGTCATCGACCGGGAAGGGCAGGGGCGAGCGCGAGCCCAGGAGACGCCGTGCAGTCTCATTGATGCGCACGACCATGCGCGTCGCGTCGACGGCGATCACGCCTTCGTTGAGCGACTCCGTGAGCTGCACGAGCAGCGTCTCGTCCGCCTCGAGGGCGCGCAGGCGCGCCGAGAGCTGCTCGGCCAGCTCCTTGAGCGCTTCCGCGAGCTCGCCGACCTCGCCGGGTGCCTTGAGCGTCGGGCGTCGTGCCAGGTCGCCGTCCGCGAGGGCCGCCGCGACGTCGCGCAGCTCCTCGACAGGCCGCGACACCGAGCGCGAGAAGAGGAAGGCGACGCCTAGTGCGGACAACAGGGCGAACAGGGCCGCGACGATGATGTCCTCACGCGCATCGCGCGAGACCGCGTCGATGTTGGCGGTTGGCAAGGAGACGCGCGCGATGCCCAGCGGCGGTACGTGGACCGCGACGTACAGCTCCTGGTCGCCGGTCGACGGCGATGGGCGCCGCGACGAACCGAGGCCGGTGCGCACCGCCTCGGCGATCTCGGGGCGCGTGCTGTGGTTCTGCAGCGCGCGCAGCGAGTCGTCGTCGAACTCCGAGTCGCCGATGACGACGCCGTCCGGCCGCACGAGCGTGACGCGACGGCCCAGCGCATCTCCGATCGCGTCGGCGAGCGAGTCGGGCGCGGCGGAATCGCGGCGCCAGAGCACGCCGACGAGTTCCGCTTCGCGTTCCAGGAACGACGTCGCGTCGTCGCGGAGCCGGTTGGTGAGCTGGCGGTCGACGATCGTGACGATGACGATCGCCAGCACCCCGACGACGATGAAGGCGCCGAGGAGCAGCCGTTGCGTGAGCCTCACGCGTCCTTGCCGGCCTTCAGTCGGTAGCCGAAGCCGCGCACCGTCTCGATGAGATCGCCCGCGGGATGCAGCTTGGTGCGCAGGCGCTGGATGTGCATGTCGACGGTGCGCGTCTGGATGTCGGGGGCGGCATCCCAGACGGTCTCGAGCAGGTGCGCGCGGGCCTGCACCCGGCCACGGCGCTCGGCCAACGTGAGCAACAGCTTGTACTCGGTTGGCGTGAGCTCGATCTCGTGTTCGTTGACCAGCACGCGATGCGCCGACCGGTCGACGCGGATGGGGCCGATCTGCAGCACGTCGGCCGGCGTACCGGGACTCGCCACGCGACGGAGGATCGCCCCGACGCGCAGCACCAGCTCCTGCGGAGAGAAGGGCTTGGTGAGATAGTCGTCGGCGCCGAGCTCCAGCCCGCGGATGCGGTCCTGCTCTTCCTTGCGGGCGGTGAGCATGAGGACGGCGACCCCGGCAGTGTTGCTGTCCTCGCGGAGCTTGGCGAGCACGTCGAATCCGCTCATGCCCGGAAGCATGAGGTCGAGGACGATCAGCGAGGGCCGGTCGCGCTTGGCCAACTGCAGGGCGTCCGTGCCGGTGGACGCCGACGACACGCGATACCCTGCCTTCGCGAGGTGATACACGACGAGCGCGACGATGTCCGGTTCGTCGTCGACGACGAGGATGCGTTCATTGCCCGCGGCAGGAGCGGTCACGCGCGCACTCCGGCGAGGCGGCGGTTGATGGCCGCCAGCAGCAGGTCGATCGCCACGGCATTCTCGCCGCCGCGCGGGATGATGAGGTCGGCGTAGCGCTTGCTCGGTTCGACGAACTGGAGATGCATCGGCTGCACGGTCGTCAGGTATTGATCGAGGATCTCTTCGAGCGGACGTCCGCGCCGCGCCATGTCGCGGCGGATGCGGCGAATGAGCCGGATGTCGGCGTCCGTGTCCACGAAGACCTTGATGTCCAATCGGGCGCGGATGCGCTCTTCGACGAGCAGGAGGATGCCGTCGATGACGATGACGTCGGCGGGCTCGATGGTCTGCGACGCGGCCGCGCGACGGTGCCGCACGAAGTCATAGACGGGCTTCTCGATTCCCTGGCCGCTCGCCAGCTGCCCGAGGTGCTCGGCCAGCAAGTCGAGATCGAAGGCATCCGGGTGATCCCAGTTGAGGAGGCGAAGCTCGTCGTGCGAGAGCGCGTCATGGTCGCGGTAGTACGCGTCCATGTCGAGGAACGCGACCTTCGCGCCGTCGAGCGCCTCCGCCACGCGACGGGCGACGGTGGTCTTCCCTGAGCCGGACCCGCCGGCGACCCCAATGATCAGCGGGCGCACGAGAGTCCGCGGCAAGGTGAGAGCACGCCGGAAATCTGCCGGTGGCCGAGAGGGGCTTGAAGCGAGGAGGCTGTCACGGTCCTGTATCGAAGTGGGATGGACGAAAGTTCCTCCATTTCCCTGAGACTCGCCACCCTGTCGACCTCCATCGCTCGGGCTGGGACGGCTAGTTTTCAGGGATGCCAGTTCGCCTTCCCGCCCTGCGTCGCCTGCTCGCCACGGCTGCTGCCCTGTCCGTCGCGGCGTCCCTGACCGCTCCGCTCGCCGCGCAGCAGCGCGTGTCGCTCAAGATCGCCGCGACGACCGACGTGCACGGCCGCCTCCGCGGCTGGGACTACGCCGCCGGCCGCGCCGACTCCAGCCGTGGCCTCGCCCGCGCCGCCAGCATCGTCGACTCGCTGCGCCGCGCCGCCCGCAACCGCGTGATCCTCGTGGATGCCGGCGACCTGCTGCAGGGCAA
>PNKF01000251.1 GCA_013822285.1 Gemmatimonas sp. | reverse complement strand
CGCGCTGGACTTCAAGACGCTCGAGGATCTCTCGCGCGTGTCGCGCCAGAAGTACGGACTCTCGGGCGCGGTGCAGCATGGCGCCTCGACGCTGCCGGATAGCGCGTTCTATCACTTCCCGCGGACCGAAACGGCGGAGATCCACCTCGCCACCGGCTTCCAGAACATGCTGTACGATCACCTGCCGGCGGCGCTGCGCGAGGAGATATACGCGTGGTTGCGCGTGAATGCCGCGGAGGAGCGGAAGGCCGGCGATACGGACGAGCAGTTCTTCTACAAGACCCGCAAGAAGGCCCTCGGACCCTTCAAGCGCCAGCTCTGGGACCTGCCGGCCGACGTGAAGGCGAAGCTTGCATTAGCGTATGATGAAAAGTTCACCTTCCTGTTCGAGAATCTCGCCGTGGGCGGAACAGCGGATGGGGTGCGGCGGTACGTGAAGGGACCGGCGATCGAGCGGCCGGCCCCTGGGGCCGGCCCGACCGTCGAGGCGGCACCGGATGATCCGGACGCGGGCGAATAAGTCCGCGCCGGCGGCAATTCCCCCACTGAGGTGACTTCCATGCGTAAGATCTTTTCCCTGGCTGCCGTGGCCTTGCTGGTCACGGCCTGCGTGTCCAAGTCGGAGTACGACCGCCAGCTCGCACAGGCGGCGGCGCTCTCCGCCGAGAAGGACTCGCTGCTCTCTGAAGTCGTGGCCACGTCGTCGTTCATCTCCGAGGTGAACGGCGAGATCGACAAGGTGCAGAGCGGCCAGCCCGTGCAGTCGCGCGAAGGCGAGATGGAGCAGCTTTCGCCGGCCGAGGCCCGCGCCCAGCTCGTCGGCCGCGTCCAAGAGCTCACGGCGCGCGTCCGCCAGGCCGAAGAGCGCATGGCGCAGAGCCGCCGCCGCATCGCGGCACTGACGGCGGGCAACGAAGACCTGACGCGCCGCTTCGACTCGACGGTCGCGGCCTTCCAGACGCTCGTGGACCAGCAGAAGCAGGAGATCGCCGGTCTCGTCGAGCAGGTCACGGCGTTGACGGCGCAGAACGCGCAGCTGCGCGAGCAGAACACGCAGCTGGCCGCCGAAGGTGCCTCGCTGCGCTCGGATCGCGATGCCTTGGTCGTCGAGCAGAACACCGTGTACTGGGTGGCCGGTCCGCAGGCCGACCTCGTCACGCGCGGCATCATCGAACGCCGCGGTGGCATGCTTGGCATTGGCCGCACCACGGTCATCTCGCGCAGCCTCGATGTCGAGGACTTCACGGCGGTGGACCGCCGCGAACTCCGCGAGCTGACGCTGCCGGATCCGGCCAAGACGTATCGCATTGTCTCGCCCAACGACCTGACGGGCTTGGAAGCGGCGCCCGCCGATGGCAAGTTCAAGGGCACCATCCGCATTGCTGACCCGACCGCCTTCTGGCGCACCTCGCGCTTCTTGGTGCTGGTCGAGGGATAAGCTGAACCCCCCGCCCGGGGAGGAACTATGGCCGAACGTGATGAACCCGCAGTGGTGATCGAGCGGCGCGGCGGTGCCGGCAGTGGCATCGCCCTCTTCCTCCTCGGTGCGGCGGTCGGCGCCGGCGTGGCGCTGCTCTTCGCGCCGCAGTCTGGCGACGAGACCCGCGCGCAGATCCGGCGCGGCGCCCGCCGCCTCAAGCGCAAGGCGCGTGACCTCGCCGATTCGGGCCGCGATCTCGTGGACGACTTGCAGCGGCAGGGCAAGTCGGCGGTTCGGGATGCCCGCTCGGCGCTCGAGGAACGTCTCGCGCGCCACCGCGAGGCGGTCGACGGAGAGGACGACGGCGTCTGATCGGGCTCGCCGTTGGTGTCGTCCGCCGCGTCTGGCGTGACGTCCTGCACGACAACGTGAGTTTCCTCGCCGGCGGGGTGGCCTTCAACATCCTCCTCGCCGGCGTGCCGTTCCTGCTCATGCTGGCCGCCGGACTTGGCTATCTGCTCGGGGAGTCGCCAGATGGTGCGGCGGCGATCGTCGAGGGTGTGCTGCTGCGCGTGTTGCCCGCGCAGGCCGGCGTCAGCGGCTCCATGCTGGATCCGGTCCTGGCCGACATCACGCGCACACGCGCGGTCTTCGGCATTTCCGGCGCCATCGGCTTCCTGTGGTTCTCGACGCGGCTCTTCGGCTCGCTGCGCAGCGTGATCAGCACGGTCTTCGAGCATGGCCGCGACCGCCCCGTGCTGCGAGGCATCGCCTGGGATCTCGCGCTCTCCACCGTGACGATGGCGCTCTTGGTCACGTGGATCGCCCTGACCTCGTTCCTCACGGTCTCCAGCGGCCGCATCGGTGGCGCGCTCATCGAACTCGGCGTGCGCGAGGAAGTCTTGAGTGGCGTGGAGTTGCTGTTTGGCCGCCTGCTCGCGCTGGCCGTCGTCGCCGTGCTCTTCGGCGCCTTGTATCGCTGGCTGCCGAAGCGGAAGACCGCCTGGGTGCCGACGCTGGCCGGTGGCGTCACCGCCGCACTGTTGTTCGAGACCGCGCGTTGGCTGTTCGGCATGATGGTGGCCAATTTCCCACCGGCGTCCATCTACTCCGGCACGCTCGGAGCGCTCGTCGTGGTCGTATTCTGGACCTACTACGCCGCGCTCGTGTTCGTGCTGGGTGCCGAAGTCGCCTGCGCCGTCCACGAAGAACTCGGCACCGATCCGTCGACTCTCGAGTAGCTACGCTTCCGTCTCATATCTCACATCTCACATCTGCAGTTCGATGATCGATCTTCGCTCGGATACCGTCACCAAGCCCTCCGCCGCCATGCGCCAAGCCATGGCCACCGCCGAGGTGGGCGATGACGTGCTCGACGGCGATCCCACGGTGCTGCGACTCGAGCAGCGTGTCGCCGAGCTGTTGGGTAAGGAGCGCGGGTTGTTCTTCCCGACGGGCACGATGGCCAACCAGGCGGCGCTGTGGCTGCTCGGTGAGCGCGGCACGGAGGTCTTCTGCCACGAGGATTCGCACATCGTGAACTGGGAGATCGCCGGCACGGCGGG
>PNKF01000250.1 GCA_013822285.1 Gemmatimonas sp. | reverse complement strand
GCTGCGCGCGATGAGGTCCGCCACGGAGCCTTCCTCCTCCAGCTCCATGATGTACCAGTTCACGTCGCCCTTGTTGTCCCAGGCGAAGATCGGCACGATCGCCGGATGCTGCAGCTGCGCCGCCAACTGCGCCTCGCGGCGGAACCGCCCGACCGACGTCGCGTTCCGCGCCACCGTAGGGTGCAACATCTTGAGTGCGACCTCGCGCTCCAGCGAGAGGTCGCGCACGCGCCACACGGAACCGTAGGTGCCCTGCCCCAACGGCGACAGCACTTCGTAGTCGTCACCCGTGGCCCAGCGCAGGCGATCCTCTTCACTCAGCGCCGGATGCTCGCCGCTGGCCTGCTCCGCCCCTGGGAACGCCAACGACGACGTGCCTGAGATGCGCTCGATGCGCCGCAGCATGCCGGCGATCGACGAGAAGCGATCCTCCGGTTTGTCCGCCAACATCTGGTCCACGAGCTCGGCCACCGTCGTCGGCGTGTCGGGACGCGCCAAGCGAATCGGCGGCGTGCCCGCACCCGTCGGGACTTCACCGGTCAGCAGCGCGAAGGCCAAGGCGCCGAGCTGCCACTGATCCGCCGCAGGACTCGGCCGCCACTCCGTGCGCCACTCCGGCGCGTACGGACACCAGGCCCGATCGGGCGCGATCCCCACCGGACGCTCTTCTTGCGGCACGGCCCACTGCCAGCCGAGCAACCAGACGCGCCCCGTCGGCGTGAAGTACACCGAGCCCGGCGAAATCGCCCCGTGCTGCCCACCCGAGTCATGCAAGTAGGCCAACGTCGACCCGATCGCGCGCAGCATGCGCAGCGTGAACGGCACCGTCTCGCGCTCCGCCGTGCGGCGCAGGCGCTCGAGTACCGTCTGGCCCGTGATCCAACGACGCAGATAGCCGGGTCCGCGACGGCTGCCCGGATGCTGCTGCCAGAAGTGATACGTCGTCGGGATGTTCGGATGATTGCGCAGCGCAAGATGCCGCGCCTCGTTGAACAGCCACGCGTGATGCGCGGGATCCGGCGCCGTCACCAACGCCAACGAGCGTCCCAGCGCGTCGATCACCTCATGCGCGTAGCGATACGGCGTGTACACACCGCCCTGCCCCCAACGCCAATCCGGCGGCAGCTGCCAATCCGCGAGATGCGGCGGAATGCCGTTGACGTGACGATTCGGAAGCGTGGGCTCGCTGGTTTGCATCTCGACGGGAAGATACTCAGCCGACGGGTGGCGGAGCCAATCGCACGGTGAGCACCGCACCGCCCTCCGGCGCGTTCTCCGCGACGATGCTGCCGCCCCAGCCGTCGATCAACCGCCGGCTGATGGCGAGGCCTAGGCCGCTGCCGCTGGTACGCGTCGAGAAGTGCGGATCGAAGATGCGCGTCAACAAGGCCTCGGGAATGCCGCCGCCGTTGTCTCGCACCTCGAGCCTTGCACCGCCGGCATCCGGGTGGACGCGCAGGGTCACCCGCGTCGCACCGGCCAAGCGCGCGTTCTCCAACAGATTGAGCAGCACCTCGCGCAACTCGCGCGCCCGCGCCGCCGCGAGCACCGGGGCGTCCGGGACCTCCGACACCCAGGTAATCTCCGCCTGCCCCATGCGCTCCAACTCCAGCACATCGCGCGCGACCGTGGCCACGTCCACCTGCTCCGCCGGCAAATCACGCTCCGGCGCCGTGCCGTAACGACTGAACGCCCGCGCGATCTCATCCAGGCGATCGATCTCGGCCAGGATGCGCGTCGTGTTCTCGTCCAACACACGGTCGAAATCCACGCGCGCGTCGTGTCGTGCGCGCCGCAGGTGCTGCATCCCCAAGCGCATCGGCGTGAGCGGATTCTTGATCTCGTGCGCGACCTGCCGCGCCATCTCGCCCCAGGCCAGCACACGTTCCGCGCGCGTCACGTCCGTCACGTCTTCCAGCGTCACCACCGCGCGACGCGAGGTGGGCGAAATGCGCGTCAACCGCGCACTCAAGCGACGCCCACGATGCTCCGCCTCGAACGCGGCATCGTCGCTGCTCCCCGCCCGGAGATCCGCCAGACGATCGCCCAGCAGCTGCCGTGCCTCGGCAGGCAACGGTGCCCCCACCACCAGCGCGACGCCGAGGATCTGTTCGGCCATCGGGTTCGCGAAGGTCAGGCGATCGGCATCATCCACGGCCAACACGCCAGAAGCCACGCTGCGCAACGTGGCGGCGAGTCGCCGCTCGGCGGTCTCCAGCGCTTCGCGGCTCTCGGCCAGGTCGCCGGTCATGCGGCGGAACGCGCGGAATACGGGATCGAACTCCTCCGGCGGATCGTCGCGCAGCGGCGGCGTCTCCGCGCCACGGGCCAGCGCCAGCGCCGCATCCCGCAGCTCGCGAATCGGCCGCGAGAGCTGGCGCGACGCCGCGCCGCTGGCCCACAGCGCCGCCAACGCGCCCAACGCCAGGGCGAAGAGCAAGAACACCGCGAGGTCGTTGCGCCGACGATCCAGCAGGCGATCGTCGAGTCGTGCCGGTGCTGCCAAGACATACTGCACGCCCGCCGAGTCCGTCGCGCTGCGGTAGCCCAGACGCACCGACGCCGTACCCACCCGTTCGGCGCGGCCCGCCGTCGTCTCTTCGCGCTCCGACAGCGCCAGCAGCACCTCCTGCGGCAGCAACAGGCCCACGGGAGCAAGCGCCTCGAGCAATGGATCGCTGGTGCCAACCAGCGCACCGCCCGCGTAGAGCAGCAACGGCGTCTCAAAGCGCGTCGAGGCCTCCACGAGATTCACCGTCTCGGTGGACGCACCGACGGCACGCAGCGTCTCGCGCACCAACAGGTCGCGCGCCTGCACATCGTCCGCCTGGATGCGGCGCCACGACCACAGGCCAAACAGCAGCGAGGGCACCAGGAAGCAGGCGAACAACGCGGCGGAAAGTCGAATGCGATAGCTGCCGAGCACCTCGCGACGCCGTTGCCGCCACCAGCGCTGCAACACGCCCTCCGCCATCACGATGAGCAA
>PNKF01000249.1 GCA_013822285.1 Gemmatimonas sp. | reverse complement strand
GAATGCGGCGTTCAAGGCGGCGGCGGAAGGCGCCATGAAGGGCATCGTCGGCTACTCCGAGGAAGAGCTCGTGAGCTGCGACTACATCGGCAACCCGCACTCGATTGTGCTCGACGCCAAGAGCACCAACGTCATCGACGGGACGCTGGTGAAGGTCTCCGGCTGGTACGACAACGAGTGGGGCTACTCCTCGCGCTGCGTCGACCTGCTCGAGATGGTCGGCAAGTCGCTTTAAGGCGCGTCCCATGAACACCAAGACCATCAAGGACCTCAAGCCGGCGGACCTCGCCGGCAAGAGGGCCCTCGTGCGCGTGGACTTCAACGTGCCGCTCAGCGACGACGGTAAGGTCGCGGACGATACGCGCATCCGTGCGGCGGTCCCGACCATCCAGACCTTGCTCAAGGCCGGCGCGCGCGTGGTGCTCTGCTCGCATCTCGGCCGCCCGAAGGGCAAGCCGGAGGCGAAGTTCTCCTTGGCGCCGGTCGCCCCGCGACTCGCGGAGCTGCTGGGCAAGCCGGTGACCTTCGTGCCGCACGTCGTGGGCGCGGAGGCCGAAGCGGCGACCAAGGCGCTCAAGGACGGCGAGGTCTGCCTGCTCGAGAACACGCGTTTCGAAGCGGGCGAAGAGAAGAACGACGCGGCCCTCAGCGCCGCCTTCGCGAAGCTTGGCGACCTCTACGTGAACGACGCCTTCGGCGCGGCGCATCGCGCGCACGCCAGCACGGAAGGCGTGGCCAAGCTGCTCAAGCCCGCCGTCGCGGGCCTTCTCATGCAGAAGGAGCTCGACTACCTCGGCGGGGCGCTCGAGAAGCCGAAGCGTCCGTTCATCGCGATCCTTGGTGGCAGCAAGATCTCGGGCAAGATCGACGTGATCGAGGCGCTGCTTCCGAAGGTGGACGGGATTCTCATCGGTGGCGCGATGGCCTGCACGTTTTACAAGGCCATGGGCTTCGAGACGGGCAAGTCATTGGTCGAGCCCGATCGCGTGGACATGGCGGCCGACTTGATGGAGCGCGCGGCGTTCCGTCTCACGATCCCGCATGACGCCACCGTGGCGCCGGCGATCGCCGAGGGTGACAAGGCGCACGCGGTGAAGCGTGACGAGATTCCGTCGGATGAGGCGATGCTCGACATCGGCCCCGACTCGGCGGCGAGCTATGCGCGCGCGATCTCGGCCGCGAAGACGATCATCTGGAACGGCCCGATGGGCGTCTTCGAGACGGCACCGTTCGACAAGGGCACGAACGCCATCGCGCAGGCGATGGTCGAGGCCACCAAGAAGGGCGCGACGACGATCGTCGGCGGTGGTGACTCGGCCGCGGCCGTCGAAGCGGCCGGTCTCGCGACGGCGATGTCGCACGTGTCGACCGGCGGTGGGGCCTCGCTCGAGTTCCTCGAAGGCAAGGTGCTGCCGGGCGTTTCGGCGCTGGACATCCGTTAACCACAACTGCTGTTCACCACGAAGGCACGAAGACACGGAGGAAGCTGCTCCGAGCGTGGTCTGGGTTTGGTGGTGAAGATCTCCGGTTGAGTATCTTTCTTTTTGGGGGTCCGGACCGATACTTCGGTGCGGACCCCCAAGTTCCCAAGGCCTGTGACGTTGCGAAGCGCAGCCTCCGTGTCTTCGTGTCTCCGTGGTGATTGCAGTCTTCTCAAGCATCCAATCTGTCGATGAAGTCCCTCGTTTTCGCCGCAAACTGGAAGATGAACCAAGCCCCCGCCGACGCGGAGGCGTTCATGCGCACGTTCACGGCGCAGTACGCCAAGCAGCAGGATCGGCGCGTGCTGTTCTTCCCGCCCGCGGTGTCGCTGCACGTCTGCATGGCCGCCGTGCGCACGCGCTCGGACCTCGAGTGCGGCGTGCAGAACATCCACTGGGAAGACAAGGGCGCCTTCACCGGCGAGACCTCGGCCTCCTTGGCGCGCGGTGCAGGGGCGCGACATGCGCTGGTCGGCCACTCGGAGCGTCGTCATGTCTTCGGCGAGACCGACGCGGAGACGAACAAGAAGGTCGCGTCGGCCGTGCGCGCCGGACTCACGCCCATGCTCTGCGTCGGCGAGAAGCTCGAGGAGCGCGAGGCGGGCCAGACCATCGATGTCTGCTTGCGTCAGCTGCGCGCGGGCTTCGCCGGCATCGACGCGGCGCACGTGGCTTCGGCGATGGTGGCCTACGAGCCCGTGTGGGCGATCGGCACGGGCAAGACCGCTACGCCGGCCGATGCCGCGGAGGTCCATGCGGCGCTGCGCGCGGAGTTGGTGAAGATGGTCGGGGAGCGGGGCGGGGCGGTGCCCATCCTCTACGGCGGCAGCGTGAACCGGAGCAACGTCGAGGCGCTCATCGCCGTCGAGGACGTGGATGGCGTGCTGGTGGGCGGTGCCAGCCTTGATGCCGAGCAGTGGCTGGCGATCGTCCGCAGTTGACCGCGTGAGCTAACTCCGGTATTCTTCAAGGCTTAACTCAACTGCAGCCCTCCGGATCGCCGTGTATACGTTTCTTCTCGTTCTCCTCATCATCGACGCACTGATCCTCGGTGCCGCTGTGTTGCTCCAGGCCGGCAAGGGCGGGGGCCTCGCGGCGAGCTTTGGCGGTGCGTCGTCGTCGTCGGATTCCCTCCTTGGCACGCGTCAGGCGGGCAATCTCCTGACGAAGACCAGCTGGTGGGCCGGTGGCATCTTCATCGGCCTGGCGTTCATCCTGCAGATCATGTCGACGCGCTCGCGCGTGCCGACCTCGATCCTCGACCAGGCCATGACGCCTGCGGCGCAGACGGCTCCGGCCGCCGCGCCCGCCGCTGAGCCCTCGGCCCAGTCCGCCGTGCCGCTTGAGGCCGCGCCGACGTCGCCGACCACGCCGCCGCCCCAGCCGTGACCGACATCCAGCACGACGAACCAGGGTTCCTCCTCCTCGAGGACGGGACCCTTTTTCTTGGCCGCCTCCACGCCCCGCTGAAGGCCGCCGCCACCGCCGAAGTGGTCTTCACCACCTCGATGAGCGGTT
>PNKF01000248.1 GCA_013822285.1 Gemmatimonas sp. | reverse complement strand
GTATTCGCAGGCCACCGTCGCCGGCGGATTCCTCTTCACCGCCGGCCAGATCCCCCTCGACCCCGCGTCCGGCGAGATCGCAGCGGGCGACGTCGTCGCGCAGGCCACGCAGGTGCTCGCCAACTTGGCGGCCGTGCTGAAGGCCGCCGGCTGCGGCTGGGGCGACGTCGTCAAGACGACGGTCTTCCTCACGGACATGGCCGACTTCCCGCGCGTGAACGAGGTCTACGCCGCGACGTTGGGCAGCGCGCGGCCGGCCCGTTCCACCGTGCAGGTCTCGGCGTTGCCGCGTGGCGTCAACGTCGAGATCGAACTCGTCGCCAAGCTCCCCGGCTAGACGATGCGTCGCGGGTCGCTCGTCGCCCTCCTGTGTTGCCTCGCTGCCGGCCCGCTCGCGGCGCAGGCGGTGTCCGGCACGCGCGTGGGCGTCGAGCGGCCGGCGGCCGTTCGCGTCGACACGGTCGCGACCCAGGATGTGCCGCGACCGCCCATCACGCCGCGGCGGGCCTTCTTCTCGTCGCTCGTCATGCCAGGGTCAGGGCAGGCGGCGCTGGATCGTCCCTACGCGGGCGGCGTATTCCTGCTCGTGGAGACGCTGAGCCTGACGATGCTCCATCGCGCCGGTGAGGATCTGCACTTGGCCCGCCGCTTCGCCCGCGACTCCGTGCCGCTCACGTATCAGGTCGACCCGGTGAGCGGACTCGTCGCGCGGGACTCGCTCGGCGCGCCGATCGTGGCGAGTTGGCGCGTGCCGCGCTACGGGGCCGGCGTCGTGCGCAGTCGCCGCCTGCAGGTCGAGGACTGGCTCGCCGTGCTGTTCTTCAATCACCTGTTCTCGGGTGCGGATGCCTACGTCGCGGCGCAGCTCTGGGATCTGCCCGACATGATCGGCTTGCAGCAGACGCCGTTCGGGCCGGCGATCGCCGCGACGCTGCGGTTCGGGCGCGCGTCGAAACGCTGACCGTGGATCCGCAGGTGTCAGGGACGAGGGGCGCAGCCAGCTGCGCCCCTCGTCGCGTCTAGCCCTGCGCCAGCGCTTGCTCAGTGACGAGCGACGACCCGTCCCAGCGCGCCAGCGCCACGGCCTCGGGGCTGATGCGCAGCAGGCGCGGCGCGTCGAGCCAGGCACCGGGGTTCGCGAACACGCCACGCCCGATGCGCTCGAGCGTCGGCACGTGCGAATGTCCGAAGACCAGCAGCTGGGGCGCGTCAGCCGCGTGCAGGCGCTCGTGCGCCACGCGGCGCAGCCCCTCGCCGCCGTCGCGCGGGCGCATGTTGCGGCTGGTGTGCGAACTCCGCAGTGCCACGCGGGTCGCGAAGTCCGGATGCAGCCAACGGTACGCGCGTATCGCCCAGGGATGCCGCAGGACCGTCCGCAGGCGACGGTAGGGCGCGTCCTCCTTCTCGCGCAGCCCGTCGCCGTGCTCGATCACCGTGTCCCAGCCGCCCAACTGGCCCCGCCACGGCCCCTCGTGATACGTGAGGCCGATGTCGCGGCGGAGCACGTCGCCTCCCCAGCAGTCGTGGTTGCCGGCGATCCACAGCACCGGAAGCCCCAGGTCGACCAGTCGCGCCAACTCCCCGAGCACGCGGATGCCGCTGCGCGGCACCACCTGCTCCCATTCGAACCAGAAGTCGAACAGGTCGCCGTTGATGACCAGCGCGCCTGCCTCGCCCGGGAGGGCGCGCAGCAGGCCCACCAAGGCGCGCTCCGCCTCCTCTGGTGCGACGCCCAGATGCGCGTCGGAGAGCAAATACACGGGGCCGGGAAGCATCGCAGAATGCTAGTTCGCGCCCGCGCCCTTTACAAAGGGCCGCGTAGCCCGATAGACTCGCCGCGATGGAGAGTCGCTCCGAGATCCGCGTGCGCTACGCCGAATCCGACCAGATGGGGGTGGCCTACCACGCCAACTACCTCGTCTGGTGCGAGGTCGGCCGCACCGACCTGATCCGGCAGCTCGGCATGAGCTACGCCGAGATGGAGCGCCGCGGCATCATGCTCGCCGTGGCGGACGCGCATCTGCGCTACCACGCCAGCGCGCGCTACGACGATGCCGTCCGGATCGTCACCCGGCTCACCGGGGTACGTTCCCGCATGGTCACCTTCGCCTACGATTTGCGCCGCGTCGACGCCTCTGGCGCGGAGGCGG
Source organism: Gemmatimonas sp. (assembly GCA_013822285.1). Taxonomy (GTDB): domain Bacteria; phylum Gemmatimonadota; class Gemmatimonadetes; order Gemmatimonadales; family Gemmatimonadaceae; genus Pseudogemmatithrix. The sequence continues at coordinate 864 of PNKF01000248.1, read as the reverse complement.
AGCGCTTGGCCAGCGCCAGCACCACGCTGGTGTCGCTCGATCGCGACGGCAAGCCGGTGGCGCTCCCCGCCGACATCCGCGAGATGCTGGAGCGCGCCGTGACGCCGGAGGGCGCGTGATCCGGCTCCTGCTGCTGGCGATGCTGGTGGTGAATGCCGCCTGCTACAGCTTTGCCGGCGGCGGCCTGCCGCCCCATGTCCGCACCGTCGCCGTGCTGCCGTTCGACAACGAATCCGGCAGTCCCGAGCTGCCGCGCGAACTCCAGGACGCGCTGCGCGAGGGCATGCAGTCCCGCCTCGGGCTGCGCGATGCCAGTGAAGAGCGTGCCAGTGCCATCGTGCGGGGGCGCATCACGCGCTACGAGTTCGACATCCCGGTGGCCTTCAGTGCCGATCCGACCCAAGCCACCTCGGCGCGCCGTCGGCTTCGTGTCCAAGTGAACATCGAAATCGTCGATCAGGTGACCGGTCGCGTCCTGTGGTCGCGCAGCGGCATGACCGCCGAGGGTGAGTACGCCGAACGCAACGAGATTGCGGGACGCCGGCAAGCCATCGACCGCATCGTCAACGACGTCATCGAAGGAGCGCAATCGCAATGGTGAACGGCATGCAGGTACGGCGCGGCGCCAGCACCTTGGGCTGCCTCTTCTCGATCTTCATCGTCATCGCCGTCGTGTACTTCGGTATCAACGCCGGTCGTCCGTTCTGGCACAACTACAAGTTCCAGGACCGCATGGCACAGGAAGCGCGCTTCGCGGCGAACCGCAGCAACGAGACCATCAAGACGCGCCTGCGGAACTACGCCGACTCGCTCGATCTCCCGGAGACGGCGCAGAAGGTCAGCGTGCGCCGGCGCTCGGGGACC
>PNKF01000247.1 GCA_013822285.1 Gemmatimonas sp. | reverse complement strand
TCCGCTCTGGGCGGGCTTCGCCTTCGACTACCTCGGCAAGGGCGTGCCCTTCTTCACCGGCGCCGCGCTGGCCGCGTTCACGGTCTTCCTCGGGCTCGGCATCGAGCGCTACATCCCGGGGCATTCGCCCGCGGCGGCGTAACGACGTTCACCACGAAGGCACGAAGGACTTCGAACTGCTTTGCCACAGAGGCACGGAGTCACGGAGTTTGCACAGAGCACAACAACGACTTAGGGGTCCGCGCCGAACCATCGGCGCGGACCCCCTTCATCATTTGTCGTTGCAGCTGGCCACAAACGTCGTGGGCCACCAGCACATCAACCTGCACGAAGGATCTCCTTCGTGCCTTCGTGGTGAAAAGCAGTTGTCGTTCTCCGTGCAACCTCCGCGCCTCTGTGCCTCCGTGGCATCAGTCGCCGTTCAGCCATTCCCCGCCACTGCATCAGACGCCCGCGAATGGTACTCCCCCGTGCGTCCCTGCGTCGCCGGATGCCGCGACATCGACGCGTCTTCCGTCTCCGTGATCAACCGCACGCCGCGCTCGAAGAAGATGTAGTTGTACGCCCACTGCAGCAGCACGCTGATGCGATTACGGAAACCCACGAGATACGCGATGTGCACGAACAACCACAGGAACCAGGCGATGTAGCCCCGGAACTGCAGCTTCCCGTCGAAGAAACTCGCCACCGCCTTGTGGCGGCCGATCGTCGCGAGGTCGCCCTTGTTGAAATAGCGGAACGGCCGCGACGATTCGCCGTCGAGCTGGCGCAGGATGTTGCCCGCCGCCCATTTGCCCATCTGGTTCGCCGCCGGTGCCACGCCCGGCACCCAGCGACCATCCGGCTGCTTCACCGCCGCCACGTCGCCGATCACGAAGACGCGACCGTCGCCCGGCAACGAAAGATCCGGCTCGACCAGCACACGCCCCGCGCGGTCCAGCGGCACGTCGAGCGTCTTCACCAGCGGCGACGCCGCGTTGCCCGCCGCCCAGAACACTGATTGCGTGGGAATGAACTCCTCGCCCACGCGCACGCCGTGCTCGGTGATATCCGTGACCATCGTGTTCACGCGCACTTCCACGCCCAGCCGCTCCAAGTCGCGGCAAGCGCGCTGCGAAAGACGCTCCGGGAACGCCGGCAGGATGCGCGGGCCGCCTTCGAGCAGGATCACCTTCACCATCGAGGTGTCGATGCGCCGGAAATCCGGACGGAAGGCCACGCGGCACATCTCGGGCAACACACCGGCGAGCTCCACGCCCGTCGGACCGCCGCCCACGATGACGAACGTCAACAACGCCTTTCGCGCGGCTTCGTCCTCTTCCCACTCCGCGCGCTCGAAGGCCAACAAGAAGCGCTTGCGGATGCGCCGCGCGTCTTCGACGCTCTTCAGGCCCGGGGCCCAGCGCTCCCAACCGTCGTTGCCGAAATAGCTGTGCCGTGTGCCCGGTGCGACGATCAAGTAGTCGTAGTGCACCGGCTCCGGCTCACCGACCACGCGAATCGCCCGATTCCGCCGCTCGATCTTCTCGACCGTGCCGAGGAGCGTGGTCACGTTCTTCTGGTCGCGCAGCACCCAGCGGATCGGCGCCGTGATGTCACTGGGCGCCAACGATGTCGTCGCCACTTGGTAGAGCAGCGGCTGGAAGAGATGGTGATTCGTACGGTCGATCAGCAGGACTTCGAGATCGTCCCGCTTGGAGAGCGCACGCGCGGCGTTCAGGCCGCCGAAGCCGCCACCGATGATGACCACGCGCGCCTTCGGCTTCGTCGCCATCACGGTGAGGCTGCCTCGGGCAGGCCCGACGAGATCAGGTTCACGAACAATCGCGCACCACCGGGCACGCCCGACGGCAGCTGACGGAACAACGACAGCGAGGTGTACACATAGCGCCCGCGTCCCATCGGCAAATCGAGGATCGCGCCACGCTGTTCCGGTTCGTCTGGGTCCTGCATGGCCAACGGGGTGCGATAGCGTTCGTCGATCGTGCTCGGCATGTACAGCGCGCGCTCCTGCACCCAATCGCTCCAATCACTGTCGGTGATGCGGTTCGGCCAGCGCAGCAGCTTGCTCTGCGGCGTAACGACGCGCACCGCGGCGTCCTCGCGCGTGACGCGCGCGGCCGGACGCGTGAACTCCACGGGATACGGCATCATGCCCGGCTGCGCCATCTCGAACTGGCCATACTGCACCACGAGCGTGCCGCCGCCGCGTACCCACTCGAACAAACGCGGATTGGCCGCGCGAAGTTCGGCGCTGGTCTCATACGCCCGCGGACCGATGACCACCGTCGAGTACTGCGCGAGCTCCAACAGGGGCAGCTGCTCGGGATCCAGCGTCGTGATCGGCACATCGAGCTGGCTCAGCACCGGGGCCACGGCATCGGACACGCCGCGCACGTAGGCCACGCGCAAGCCGCGCGGGATGTTCACGGGCACCGCCTGCAGGTACGCCGCCGACTGCCGGTACATCCGCTGCGGACGGATGTGCGGATACTCGATCGTCGTGAAGCCCTCGACGAACATGGTGCCCTCGCTCTCCGCCCCGACACCGAACTCATGACGCCCGGCCGACAACTGCCCCTTGAGCGTGATATACAGTTCCTGCGTCGCGCCGGGAGCGAGCACCACGGAATCAGGCAGCCCTTCGCCGCGGACGCCGGGCGGAATGAGCGTGCGGAAGCGTACGGTGCGCGGCCGCGTCGTGTACGAACGCAGGGTGACGCGCATGCGACGGTCCAGCGGCACGCCAGCGCGTACATACTCCAACGTGCGGTCCAGCGCGATCGTGATCGGCGGCACGCCGCCCACCGGGCGATTCTGCTCGCCCAACACCGGATCCGCAAAGCGATACACCATCGCACCGGCATCCACGATGGTCTCCGTCCCCGCAATCATCACGCCGACCTTCACGTCACTGACGCGGCGCATCTCTTCCGGAATGCTCACCGCCGGCACCGAAAGCGTCGCCGGACCCATCGTCACGCGCGCCAGGCCATCGGCCGCGGAGAGCTGGTCGCGGAACATCGCCGTGCCCTGCCGCGTGCCCACCCACCACGGACGCAGGTCCACC